>JAFOAB010000055.1 GCA_017382555.1 Clostridia bacterium | reverse complement strand
GACAGAGCAAGTCTGAACGAGCAGCTGTATGCGGGCATCAAGGAATATGCGGAGGCGGCAGAGGGCGAGACAAGCGCATATGAGACCGCGCTTGCGTATTACGAGGAGATAGCAAAGCACGCAGAATACGCCTATAATGACCGGGACGAGCCGGAGGATGCGCTGTGGGCGCACAGCATCATCGGCACCTTCACGCACGGAAAATTCGTGTGCGAGGGCTACGGGAAGCTACTGCAGATACTGCTGAACCTCAGCGGTATCGAAAACTCCTACATATCAGGGGATGCTAACGGAAGCCACTTCTGGAACACCGCAAAAATGGATGACGGAAGCTGGTATTGGTTTGATATTACGTGGGGCGACGGCTCCACCCTCTCGTATAAATACTTCTGCGCCACGGACAGCGAGCTTACAACGCACACACCCACCGTCTCAAACACTTTGGGAATGTATTTTAACGGCCCCATCCCCGATTGCGCAGATGCACCGTTTGCTTATGATGGAATTTTTGAGATTGGCGAGCGCGTGATAATCGACGGCTGCGAATACGTACGCACGTCGAGAGATACCGTAAGGATCACCCCCAACGGCTCCCCCATTCCGCAAACGGTGAATTATCTCGGCAGAACGTATAAAGTTACAAAATAAAAAATGAACAGGTCCGTTTTAAACGGCCCTGTTCATTTTTTCGTTATTTCTTTATGATAGAAAACTCAAATCTCACCTTGGGATCCATCATTCTGTATCGCTCGAAGAGCTGAGGTCCGCAGCTGTTGGAGCCGATGCCGCTTACCTTGTAATCTATGCGCACGTTTGCGTAGCCGTTCGGAACAAGCTCAAAATTATGTGCCTTTGCGGTAAGCTCCGCTGCCGAATACGAGGAAACGTTGCATTCAAAGCCCTTGTCGGAAACAAACTCGTAGCCACCGAGGGAGAGATACTTGGTATTATAGTGGTTGCCGTGCTCCTGCGGCTTGATGTAATCGACGTACTCCTTGTCGGGTGTGCTTTCGTACATACCCATTGCGGCGGCATTATGCATATCGCAGTACGCCTCCAGCGGTCCGTAGCCGAAGTACTTAAACTCGGTTTTTGCTGTCTTAAACTCAAAGCCGAGGCGAGGGAGGAACGTTCTGGAGGTATCGAAGTTACCATCAAGCGCAACGTCCACTCTGCCGTTTGCAAGGAAGGTGTATTTTGCGGTATAGGAGAAGATCTTGGAGCGAGATACAGCGGCAAGCGCAGCCTTTACGGTGATCACGTTTCCGTTTACGGCAACGTCGTACACCTTGTTGTGCATCTTGTCGTAGTTATCGGTTGCCCAGTTTGCACGGATCTTTCTGTCGTTATCCGTGGGTGCGCGCCAGATCGTAAGCTGCATGGGCGCTTCAAGGAATCCGTCCAGATCCTCGATATATCCGTAATGTGTGTTGAAGCGATAGGTAAAGCCCTTACCGCTGATGATGGCATACTCGCCCTCAAGGGTAATTGCGGCAGGCTCGTCACAAGCGGGAATCACCGCCTTTGCAAAGTCGAGCGCGTGCTGTGTTGCGGCAACCTTGTTGCCGTCCTTGTACATATACACGTTCAGATACACGCCGTACTCTGCCGTAAGCTCGGGCACGTCAATATCCACCCAAACGGCATCGTGCGGTGTTGCGGATACGTTTATCTTATCGCCCTGTACCTTCTTGCCGTCCACGGTTATCTCGTACTCGATATCCGTTTCCGCAAGGTCGGTGAAATCGTACTTGTTTATAAGCGCAAGCTTGCCGTCCTTCCACTCGGTTGCAAGGGGCTGGTATGCAGTCTTTGCCTCGTAGGAGCCGGTCTTGAAGCTTCTGTCGGAGAATACAAGTCCGTCACAGCAGAAGTTGCCGTCATGCGTTTCCTCGCCGAAGTCTCCGCCGTAGCCGAGCTTGCCCTCGCTTATCTCCGCAACGTGGTCTGCCCACTCCCAGATACAACCGCCGATGAACTGCGGTGTTACGTCGATAACGTGCCAGTAGTCCATAAGGTCTCCGGGGCCGTTACCCATTGCGTGGCTGTACTCGCACCAGAAGATGGGACGCTTATCGCCCGTCTGCTCTGCGTACTTCAGCATATCATAGGTGGTGGTATACATACGGCTGACAACGTCCACGGTATCGGGGTCTATCATACCGGGGGTGTTGCAATAGCAGTTTTCGTAATGAATGAGACGGGGATAACCCATATAGTTATCCTCTGCGCGCAGATATGCGCTCATCGCCTCGAAGTTAACGCCGTAGTTCGCCTCGTTACCCATACTCCACATAATAACGCAGGTATGGTTCTTATCGCGCTGATAGAGGCGCGCGGCACGGTCAACGAAGACCTCGCGCCACTCGGGGTTACGGCAGGGCCAAATTCCGCTTCCGTCATAAACGTAGCCGCCCGTGCGTCTGCAGAAGCCGTGTGTCTCCACGTCCGCCTCGTCCACCACGTAGAAGCCTATCTCGTCGCAAAGCTCCAAGAATACGGGCTGGGGAGGATAGTGGGAGGTACGGATGCAGTTTATGTTCAGCTCCTTCATCTTAAGAAGCTCGGAGCGCATATCCTCGTAGGTCATCGACCATCCCGTGTAGGGATGCGTGTCGTGGTGGTTTACGCCCTTCAATTTAACTCTTACACCGTTGATAAGCAGCTCTCCCCTGTCATTGACCTCCTGAGTGCGGAAGCCTATCTTAACGGGGATAAACTCGCCTGCGTACTCGATAACCGCGGTGTAGAGGTAGGGCTTTTCCGCATTCCAAAGGATAATATCGGAGGTGTCGCACTCCTTACCCTCGGCATCGTACAGCTTGAAGGGGTATTCGCAGCGCACGGACTTATCGTCATAGCCGAGCTTGAGATCAAAGAGATGTCCCTTGGGACGGGAAAGAACGTATACGTCGCGGAAGATTCCGTTATAACGGAGGAAATCCTGATCCTCCATATAGCTGCCGACACACCATTTGTAGACCTTGGCGATCATCTCGTTTTCGCCCGCCTTGAGGTCTATCTTGAACTCGGAGGTGCTGTGCGAAACGGTGGAAAATCCAACGTACTCGCCGTTCAGATACAGCTCGATGCAGGAGGAAACGCCCTCAAACGCTATGTAATTCTCGCTTGCCGCCTCAGCCTCGGTCGCGGTGAATACCTTGCGGTATACGCCGACGGGGTTATCATCGGGCACGTAGGGCGGATCAACGGGATAAGGATAGTTTACGTTTGTGTAATAGGGTCTTTCATAGCCGTTGGATTGCCAGCAGGAGGGCACGTTGATGGTGTCCCAATCCGTAATATGATCGGGGCAGTCGATATCGCGCGAATAGTACTTAAATTGCCACTCGCCGTTTAAAAGCTTGTAAAACGCAGAGGCTTCCTTTGCCCCTGCAAGAGCCTTTTCTGCCGTATCGTAGGGAATGTAATGCGCACGCGGCGGCAGGGTGTTTACGTGAATGTTTTTAATATCCTCGTACTTTCTCATAGCGGTCTCCGTTATTATAAAATTTAAAACGCCGTCAGCCAAAGCCAACGGAAAGCCTTTTAATTGATTTTACCACAGCATAGCGCATTTTGCAATAAATAGCGGAAGATTAAACGGAAGGAATTTCCGCGACCGCCACAGATACATAAGCTGCCCTCCGCGAGGGGGCCTTGTTGAAAACCGCCTGCATTGTCCCTTGAGCGTAGCGAAGGATCTGCAGACGGTTTTTCTTCATTTTCTATTCGCTAACCGCAAAGAATTGCGGTTAGCATGGCGGATATTAAGCGAATTGCGTTTTTCATAATTTCCTTCTTCGGCATTTTGCTTATTTGACCCTCTTCCCTGCGGCGCAAATGTCCATAAGTGGGCATTTTGTGCAATCGTTGCCGCGGGCGGGGCAATATTCACGTCCGAAAAACACGATGCGGTGGCAGAGATCGGCACGCTTTTCCATAGGCACGATGGGGTTCATTATCCTCTCGCACTTCGTTGGGTCCTTCATTCCCTCCTCGTAAAAGCCGAGGCGGCCGCAAATGCGCATCAAATGCGTATCGCACACCATACCGCCCTTGCCGTACAGATCACCGAGCAGGAGATTTGCAATCTTGCGTCCGACACCGGGAAGGGCAAGCAGATCCCGCTCGTTATCCGGCACCTTACCGCCGTGCTTTTCCACTATAATAGCGGCGCTTTCGCGAATGCTTCTCGCCTTTTCCCTGAAAAGGCCGCAGGAGCGTATAAGCTCCTCAAGTCGCTCTTGCGATATTTCCGCCGCATGCTTTGGGGTGGGTATCTCCGCAAACAGCGCCTCCGATACCTCGTTTACCCGCTTATCCGTGCATTGCGCGCTAAGCCGCGCCATAACGAACAGCCGCCACTCGTCGCCCTTATAATCAAGTGCGCATTCGGCGACGGGGTATATTCTCTCTAAACGCGCACCGACCTCCGCCGCAAGAGCGGAGAGGTCGGTCTTTTTTGTTCTTTTATTGCTCATTTTCATTATTCAAACCGAAGTAACAGTCAAAAATACTTTTTGCAACGGCACCGAGGGGGGTTCCGCTCGCGCCTCTTTCAACAACAGCGGAAACGACGATCTCCGGCTTATCGACGGGTGCAAATGCAACGAAAACTCCGTTATCGCTTGCCGTTTTACTTATCTGCGCCGTACCCGTTTTACCGCCCATGGTAATGGGGTAGCCGTCGAATATCTTTGCGGTGGAGCCGTTTTCGTTCACGTTCTGCATTGCGGTCTTTATCTGACCAACAACCTCCTCGGTAAGCTCCATCGTGCTTACGACCTCGGTCGGTACTGTATAAACGCACTCGCCCGAAGCGTAATCGTATACGGAGTGAAGAAGTCGTGCGCGGTAGCGCGTTCCGCCGTTTGTAAGCGTGGATATGTAAACGGAAAGCTGAAGAGGAGTGAAGGTGTTATAGGACTGACCGATAGCCGCCTGAAGCGTATCACCGGGACCCCAGGAGCCGAGTCCGCTTGATTCCACGTAATCGGGACCCGCAAGAACGCCCGTTGCCTCGGGATATTCGATGCCCGTAGGCTGACCGAGACCGTAGCCACGGCAATATTCGTTCAGCTTTTCTATCGTCAGCAGACGTCCGCACTCAAAAAAGAAGATGTTGCAGGAGTTCTGCAGCGCACCCACAACGTTAAGTGGTCCGTGCGAAAGGCCGTACATAAGATAGTACCAGCAACGCGGCTGATAATCCTCGTAATACGTATATCTTCCGTTATCCACGATTATGGTATCGTAGGTAATTACCTTTTCCGCAAGAGAAGCCGCCGCAGTACCGGGCTTGAAGGTCGAGCCGGGGGGATAAAGACCGTTCAGCGCGCGATTTACAAGCGGTGTACGCTCGTCGGTAAAGAGTATATCCAAATTTTCCGCAAAGGTGGAAAGATCGTAGGTGGGATAAGACGCAAGCGCAAGCACCTCGCCCGTAGTGGGGGAGATTGCCGTTACAGCACCCGCATCGGCATCCTCGCCGTCAAGCTCTCCCGGCTTTTGCTTTGCATCCTCCACAATTCCCGCAATGGTAGCGGCAAGCGAATCCTCCGCCGCTATCTGAATGCTTATGTCAATGGTAAGGCGAATGTCCTTGCCGGGTATAGGCTCCTTGGTTACCTTTTTTTCGATGATATTGCCGGATTCATCCTCTACTATCGTTACCTCGCCGTCAATACCGCGCAGATACTGCTCGAATATCTTTTCGGCACCCGAAACACCGACGTACTCGTCAAGCCCGTAGCCGAGAGACACGTAGTAATCATACGTATCCGAGGTTATCTTGCCCATTCTGCCGAGGATGTGCGATGCATATCCGGGAAAATGATATACGCGGCGCGAATGCTTTTCGGTAACTATTCCCCTGCCGCCCGATTCGGCACACAGGGTGATGAAGCTCATGCTTGCCTCCTCCGCAAACAGATAGCTGTTCGTGGGGGAAAAGCTTATCATATCAAGCGCAAAGCGCCTCTCAAGCAAAATTTGCGTATCCTTTTCGGTATAGAGTGCCTCGCCGTTTTCATCCACAAGCTTATATCGCTTTAAAAGAAGCTCCTCAAGCTCCGTGGGGGTTATTGCCTCGCACGCACTTTTCCTCTCCTCAGCGGAAAGTCCCTTTCCGCCGTACTCCAGGTCTGTGAGCAGGCGTATAAGCTTATTTCTGTACTTACCGCCCTCGGTGTAATTTTCCGAAAATTGGAGTCTGCCGTCCGTATACGCAAGCGCGTATGCGGGGTCGGTCAGCTTATCGGCCTCGCCGCATTTTTCGGCAGCCCAAACGACGTTCAGTATCGCGCCGTTAAAGCCCGCCGCATCTGCGGGGATATCGCCGTAGTCGAGCAGAATGTTGTAATAATATTCGTTTGTAACAAGCGCAACACCGTTGCGATCGTAAATTTCGCCCCTTTGCGCCTTTATCTTTTCCGTGCGCGTGTAGGTGTATTCGGAG
>JAFOAB010000054.1 GCA_017382555.1 Clostridia bacterium | reverse complement strand
ATAATCGTACGGGCGGTCAACGTGGTATGGAACGTCCAGAATGTGTACCTTAACAAATCCGCTCATGCTTCTCCGCTTTACCTTTTACTCTTCGGTCTTGTCGATAATGTATTCTCCGCTGTTGATGCGGTTGATTGCGGCCTTAACAGCCTTCTCGTCGCTTGCTTCAAGCTTAAGCATAGCAGCAATGGTCTTGTCAGTCTCCTTGCTTGCTATTTTGCGCTCTGCTTCCGCACGGCGCTCGGTGTAGTCATCGGTCAACTCGCGTGCGCATTTTGCGGTAGCAAGTACCAGCTCGTAGCGGTTGATCTTTCCTTTGGTGAGGTCTTCGATAGAGGGCTTAATCATGATAATTTTCCTTTCAAGAATGTGTCAATATGAAAATATGTTTTGATTTAACTTATTATTTGCCGAAAAAAGTATTATATACGTCGGGGGTGCGAGCAACTGCATTCATTTCCGCCGCCGTAATAGCGCGGAATGCGTTTGCGGTTTCCTCTGCCTTGCCCGTTTCGTTTACCAATATGTAATCGTAAAGCTCTATCTGCTTCAGCTCGTCCTTCGCTCTCTCAAGGCGGCGGAGGATGGATTCCTCGCTGTCTCTGCCTCTGTCGCGGAGGCGTCGCTCCTGCTCGGCTGCTCCGGGAGGCACGATCATAACGAGTATAGCCTCGGGATACGCCTTTTTGATTTGAAGACCGCCGACAACGTCGATCTCGAGCAGCAGGTGCTTGCCGGTGCCGAGAACCTCGAGCGCGGGTGCCTTGGGCGTGCCGTAGTAGTTGCCGACGTACTCGGCATATTCAAGCAGCTCGCCGTTCGCAATCATGCTTTCGAACTGCTCGCGGGTCTTGAAGTGGTATTCCACACCGTCACGCTCGTTAAGTCCGGGTGCGCGTGTGGTGGCGGAAACGGAAAGTGCGTAATCGTTTCCGTTTTCCATAAGCATCTTCATTATGGTTCCCTTACCGCTGCCGGCTGGACCGGAAACAACGAAGAGCAGACCCTTCTTGTTTTTAAAAAATCCGGTTTCCATCAGTTCTCCTCCTCGCCGTCATCGTCGGATTGCTTACCGTTAAGTCTCCAGGAAATGGTTTCGGGCTGAACGGCGGAAAGAATGATGTGCTCGCTGTCCGTAACGATTACGGAGCGCGTTCTTCTTCCGCAGGTAACATCGATAACTCTGCCTGCGTCGCGTGCATCCTGAACAAGTCTCTTGATAGGTGCGCTGTCGGGGCTGACAAGTGCAACAACTCTATCGGATGCAACAACGTTGCCGTAGCCAATGCTGATGAATTTCATAAAAGCTCCTATTCGATGTTCTGAATCTGTTCGCGTATCTTTTCAAGCTCGCTCTTGATCTCCACTACCTTGCGGCTGATGGAGAGGTTGGAGCACTTGCTGCCGATGGTGTTCGTCTCACGGTTGATCTCCTGCAGAAGGAAGTCAAGCTTTCTGCCTGCGGCACCGCCGTTGTCGAGAATTTCGTAGAAGGCGGAGAAGTGACTTGCGAGTCTTACAAGCTCCTCGTCGATTGCGATCTTATCCGCGAATATCGCGCACTCGGTAAGCAGACGGCCCTCGTCGGGAACGATGCCCTCCTCGCCAAGCAGCTTCTTGATGCGCTCCCCAAGCTTTTCCTTGCGGGCGAGTATATCCTGCTCTGACTGCGCTGCGATGTCGGGTGTCATCTTCTCAATGCCCGCAATCTTGCCGCGGATATCCTTTTCTATCTTCGCACCCTCTGTTGCACGTGCGGCGATAAACATATCCATCGCCTCGCTGAGCACGGGCAGTATCATCTGCCAATCCTGCTCCTCGTCGTGCTCTGCCTTCTCGGTGCGGAAGATGTCGCGGTTAGCGGCAACGCGCATAAGCGTGATATCGTCGTGAAGACCGAACTCCTCACCAAGCTCCTTGAGTGCGGCAATGTACGCGCGTGCGTACTCCTTGTCGAGTGTCAGCTTTGCAGCGGGACCTGCGGCGGAATGAGATTCGATGCCGACGTAGATCTCGACCTTGCCTCTCGAAACTCCGCGCTCGGAAACGTATGCCTTAACTCTCTCCTCAAGGAAGGAGTAAATGCGGGGAAGCTTTACCGTGCAGTCGAGAAAACGGTTGTTTACGGAGCGTATCTCAACTGTTATGTCGTGCTCCTCGGTACGCAGAACTCCGCGTCCGAAGGCTGTCATACTGTAAATCATAATATCTCTCCAATATGGGTATTTAATTTATTATATAATAATAAATAAGAGTTGTCAAGAATTTGGGATGCGATAATTACGCTTGCGTTGTGGATCTTCGGAATTCGCTTGGCGTTTGCCCCGTCAGGCGCTTGAAGGTGTTGGAAAAATGGTAAACGCTTGAAAAGGAAAGCGTTGCGGCTATTTCCTTAATTTCGCAGTTCTTGTTGGCAAGCAGCTGCTTTGCGTGGGTCATTTTTCTTTCCAGCATATATTGCTTCGGCGTTGTGCCGTATTTGCGCTTGAAAACGGAGGTGGTGTAGTTGCTGTTCAGGTGAAATTTTTCGGCAAGCTCCTCAACGGTAAGGGAAAAGCTTTCGCGGTTATCGATATACATTTTCAGCCTTTGCGGGAGGTCGATGCTTACGTCCTCCTTGCGTAGAGCCTTATCCATCATCGCAATGATCTTGTGCAGGCAAAGGCTTGTCATTTCAAGCTTGGAATCGAGTTCGCAATCCTCCTTGAATATCTCGCATATCTCCTCAAGCAGGGCCTTTACGTCAAGCGGGAGCACGACAACGGGAACTGTGACGGAATATGCCTCAAGCAGCTTTGCTATCAGCGTTCCGCGCACGTTTATCCATATCTTTCTGTACGGCTCGTCGGGGTCGGAATAATATATGTGGGAGGTGTTGTTGTTAAGAAAGTAAAAATCACCGGCGCCAACGCTGTATTTGATGCCCTCGCACTCAATATATCCCTTGCCGGAATAAACGTACTCAAAGATATAGATGCCGAATCTTTTCGTGCCCGTTCTGTATCTTTCTATTCTGTAATTCGGTGTGGGCAGGGTGATGCCGAGGCTTTCGACAAACAGCACGTCACCCATTTTATGCTCGAAGGGACACATGTAAATAAGGTCGGTGGTGGCGGATTTTTTGAAGGACTTCTTCGGGTTTTTGAATGAATTATCAATCATTTTCTTTTCCTCAAAAAGGATTTTTGTATCAGAAAAAAGATTTTTTGTATTGATGTTGCGCAAAATCTCATTGACTGTTGCATGAAAAAATGGTATCATAAAAAATGTAAAAAGTAAAGGTGTTACAAGGATTTTTTGTAAAAATCTTGTATGCCGAGTATAAAGAAAGGAATAAACTATGGCTAAAAGATTTGTATGTCTCGCATTCTCCGTGCTGCTTGTGCTCGGTGCGCTTGTTTCCTGCGGCGGAAGCGGCACGACCGAAACAACGCCCGCAGTAACAACGGATGCTCCCGCAACCGAGCCCGTTACCACCGAATACGTGGAAACGCTTGAGGTTCCGGAAAACTACTTCCTTAACGGTTATGAGTACACCATACTTTGTACCGCACTTATGACCAACCCTCCCACGCCCTTTAAATTCAGCGATACCGGCCTTGTGCTTGACGAGGCAGTTTACCGCCGTAACACTCTCGTTGAGGATACCTATGGTATCAGCATTGAGGTAATTGAGGAGTACACTACCACGTCGGGTAAGGCTGTTGCACGTCTCCAGCAGAACCGCAGTGCGGGCGATACCCTGTATGATGCAGGTCTTATCGACGTTTTCGGCGTTTGCCAGCTCGCGCACAGCGGATATCTTGCCGATATGCAGGACATTCCCTACGTGGATCTTGAAAAGTCCTGGTGGGATCAGAACGCAACCAGAGATACCAGTATCTTCGGCAAGACCTACTTCACCACCGGTGATATCTCCTACCTTGATAAGGAGTACACCTTTGCAACCATCTTCAATAAGAGCATAGCTAAAGATAAGGGCCTTGAGGACCTCTATGCGCTTGTAAGAGAAGGTAAGTGGACCGTTGACAAGATGGCAGATATGTGTAAGCTCGTAAGCGAGGATCTTAACGGTGACGATATACTTGATTCCAACGATAAGTACGGTCTTATCACCTGGGACGCAATGCTTACTGCCTCTATCAACGGCTCCGGTAACACCATAGCTTATATTGAGAATGACGAGCTCGTTCTTGGTATCAATAACGAGGAAGTTATCTCTATGATCGAGAAGTACGTAGGACTTGCACAGGATAAGTCCGTTATCAACTTCCAGCACATGACAGGCGGCGTTGCTTGGGATAAGATGTATATGCAGGGTCAGGCACTCTTCCTCCACGAGTACCTCAAGGCGCTCCCCCTCTTCCGCGATACCGAGCTTGAGTACGGT
>JAFOAB010000053.1 GCA_017382555.1 Clostridia bacterium | reverse complement strand
TGCTTTTCAAGCTCCTTTGCGCGGTTATATACTACGGTGTTTAACTTAACCTTCTCCTCAAGGGAAAGAAAGAAGATCTCGCTTGATTGACAAACGGCAAAAATTCCGTCAATGCCGCTTTCAAAGTACCAATCCACGTATTTCTCCGCGGTAGCGTAATCCACGCTTCCGTCGGCATTAAAGGGGGTTATCATGGTTGTAAAAATGTTCATATCGTTAGTCCTTGAATTTCTATATTATAAGCTCTTCGTTAAGTCCGTCAAAGGTGCCGTTTCCCACGTCACCGTGCTGCTTCAGCTCGGCGACGGTAACGCTTCCGCAGTAGTCGCCGTTCGTCAACCCTTGTAAAAGGGATACCTAATATATTACGTCTCGGCTTTTATCATGGATGCCGTTTGTGTTGCTTCCCGATGTGTTTTCCATATTTCCACCTCCCCAAATGCTGTATAAGCAATAAGAACTGAAATTATGCTATTTGAACCATTGTACTATATAAAAATCACGAAAACAAGTATAAGAGTAGCATTGCTTACGGAATTTTTGTTTTGGGCATTAGATTATGAATTTGATCTTTGATATTAACCATCTTCATATTAACCATAAAGCTTGAGGTCGGCACTATCCTATTTGAAGGAATATGCCGACCTCATACGAGCTTATCCCGCCGCCTTGAGCATACTTTCAATAAAAATGCCGTATCCCATCGTGGGTTCGTTTACCATAACGTGCGTTACCGCGCCCACAAGCTTTCCGTTTTGCAGAATAGGTGAGCCGCTCATCCCCTGTATGATTCCGCCCGTTCTTTCAATAAGCGCGGGATCGGTAACCTTTATGGCAAAGCCCTTTTCGTTTACTGCCCTCGGCTCGAATATAGACGTTATCTCGATTTCATATTCCCTTGGTCCGTCATCACCGAGAGTGGATATGATTTTTGCCTTGCCGATCACAAGCTCGCTCGGAGCGGCAACCTCGGTTGGTCCGTATATTGCGCACGTTGGCATTTCAGCGTACAGACCGAAAACACCTGCTTTGGTGTTAGCGCTGATTCGCCCCGTGTGCAAGGACCTGAAAGCTCCGCGTATCTCGCCGGGAGCGCCCGAGGTGCCCTTTTTAATACCCTTTATCTCCACCTCGCATACCGTGCCGTATTGCATAGGTGCAAGCTCGCCGCTTTCCTTGCAGCATATTCCGTGTCCGAGACCACCGAAAAGCCCGTCCTCGGTGATAAATGTGACTGTACCGATACCCGCGGAGCTGTTTCTGACGGTTATGCCGAGGCGGTATTCGCTGCCATCGTGTTTCGGGATCATCGTAGCGGTATATTCTTTTCCGCTTCTGCGATATTTTACGGCTATCGCAGAGCCGTTTGAGCGTTTGATAAGCTCCGAGAGGTGCTCGGGAGAGCATACTTCCTCTCCGTTTAGGGAAATGATGCAATCTCCTGCACAAAGCCCCGCAAGACGTGCGGGACAGTCTGCCTCGTCGGATACCTCCGCTATCATTATGAGGGGATATGACAGCTTGGCACCGAAGGTCATTCCGCCGGGGATGAGCATTTGCTTATTTGGTTCTGCGGCATCTGCGGAATAAGAAAAGAGAAGCATAATTGCTGTCGCAACGATTGCGGCGCAAAATGATTTGCGCGGCGTGTTGCTTGCTTTTTTGGTGATTGTGTTTTGCATAATTTTGCGATTTGGCATTCCCCCGGTTTATTGCGAATGCTTTTTTGCATCCGCCTCTTTAATGTGCCACGCGGATGCGGCTTTATGTGTGTCAAAAAAAGCGAGCTGCTCCTAAATGCTGTAAAAAAGATTATAAATTTCCTTGATTTGTTCACATATCGGTGTTAAAATGTTCTTTATAGTAAAAAGACGGAAGGTGCATTGATGAAAAAGCTTTTTAAGTACCTTAAACCTTATTGGTTTATAGCACTTTTATCTCCGCTTCTTATGATCGGAGAGGTCGTTATAGACCTCCTTCAGCCCGATTTGATGAGTGATATCGTTAATATCGGTATTTTTGGCGGGGATATGGATTTTATCCTATCAACCGGTCTGAAGATGCTTATCCTCGTTATTATCGGCGGTGCATTCGGTATTGCCTGCTCCTATACCGCAACAAGCGCGGCTCAGCGCTTTGGTAAGGATCTGCGTGTCGATGCGTATACAAAGGTAATGTCTCTTTCTGCCGAGCAGACGGATAAATTTACCACGGGTAGCCTTGTGACCAGACTCTCCAACGATATTTCGATGGTTCAGGAGGTCGTTTCCATGCTTCTGCGTATGCTTGTACGTGCCCCCATATTTTTTGCGGGCGGTATAATCATGGCGCTTTCGCAGAACGTGAAATTCGGACTTGTGCTTATTGTTTCGCTTCCCATAATGGTCATCCTTATCGTAACGATAATGAGTAAGGCAACACCTATGTTCTCCAAGGTGCAGACAAAGCTTGACCGCGTAAATTCCGTAGTTCGCGAAAACGTAGGCGGCGCAAGAGTTGTCAAGGCTTACGTGCGCGAGGATGCGGAAAATGCTCGCTTCGAGAATGCAAATGCCGATCTTATGCACACGAATATCCGCGTGCAGCGCATTATGGCGCTCACAAATCCCCTCATTATGATCATCCTCAACCTTTCCGTTTGTGCGATAATCTTTATCGGCGGTAAGGAAGCAGAGGCACAGCGTATGATGCCCGGTGACATAATGGCGGCAATTACATATACCACGATGATCCTTTCGTCGGTTATGATGATCGGTAACTCGTTTATCTTCATATCCCGTGCTTCCGCAAGTGCGGCGCGTATCAACGAGGTGCTTGAATGCACTCCCGTTATTCGTGACGGCGGCGCTCGTCCCGAAAAGTGCGAGGGTAAGATTGAATTTAAAAACGTAAGCTTCCGCTATCCCGGTGCTGCGGGACGTGCCGTTTTAAACGGTATCGACCTTACGGTTGAGCCGGGCGAGACCGTTGCCGTTATAGGTGCTACGGGTTGCGGAAAATCGACACTTGCATCTCTCATTCCACGCTTTTACGATGCCGTTGAGGGCGAGGTGCTTGTTGACGGCATAAACGTTAAAGATTACGATCTTGACGCGCTCCGCGAGAATATCGGCTACGTAATGCAGAAATCCGAGCTGTTCTCCGACACCGTGGAAAATAACATTCTGTGGGGTAAGCAAGATGCAACTGCGGATGAGGTTCGCGAGGCGGCTAAAATAGCGCAGGCGGACG
>JAFOAB010000052.1 GCA_017382555.1 Clostridia bacterium | reverse complement strand
TTATCCAAGCCGCAGGAGAAATACACGCTAATGCGTGATGAGATACAAAGGCGGCTTGCCGCCTTTGATGATATACAGCCCCAAGGGGCTGATGATATACCAAGCCTGCGGCTTGGATAAAAAAAGACCAAGTCTTTCGACTTGGTCTTTTTTCTGGAGCGGGTGACGGGAATCGAACCCGCACGGCCAGCTTGGAAGGCTGGAATTCTACCATTGAACTACACCCGCGTGCTTTTCAGCCTTATTATATTATCACATACTTTTAAAAAAGTCAATACCTTTTGCCAACTCTCCGCCGCAAAATTAGACATCCCAAGGCAAAATTCTTCATAAAATTGCCTTGGGATGCCATAAAAACCTATTATCTGCGCCATTCGGCGGGCGCGATATGGAAGTGCGAAAGCAGCTCCTCCGCAAGAGCGGTGACAAGCTCGGGGGTTAGCTCATCCATACTTGCGTTTATATTGTGGTACGATAAATACCAAAGCACGTAATTGGCCTCCTGACCGATTACCGCCCGCTCGCCCTCGACAAGCGGCACAAGCCACAGATATTCGGAGCCAAACTCGTCGTCTGCAGAAAGGTTAAAGTCCTTTTGCACGCAGATAGCCCATTCGATATCGTTTACGGTTACCGTGCACATCTCTTCTGTCAGATCCACCTTATCCCATTCTCTGTCGGTAATAGTTAGGTAGATGGGATAATCGTTATCCTTGCTGTCGTAATCCTCAAGACCCGACCAATCGGCATCCAGATCGGAATACAGCGTGTCACCGACAAGCAGCTTGCCCCAATTTTCCTCATCCGCCGCAGAAATGTACGAGCGAACGACAAGCTGATGCATAAGCGATGCAAGCTCCGCGCTTGTGCTTATAAGCTTACCTGTTTTCCTATAGAAATGCGATCTTGCCTCAAGGTAGAACACGTCACCCGTGGTAGAGGATATGGTACCGTATGCGTTCTTCGAATCCTGCTCCGCCGCCGAATAGGGGGATGAGGAAATTGAAATGGAGTAGGAAACACCCGCATTCTGATCTCTTACAAGCAGAGTTGCAAAATCGTCTCTGCTTTGATCCCACATAAAAGTCAGCGACTTTGTGGTATCCTCCAAACGGAACGCACGTCCGTCTATATTAAACTGCACCACGTTTGCATTGCGGGCATTCGTGCTGTATACGGTGGTAAAGCCTTCCTCATCCGCATCGTGCGTATACGTAATGCTCGGCCACTCTTGGGTGGGGTTGAAGCTCTTTTTCGAACCGCCGAGCTTGCCGATGCCACCGACACTACCCGCCGCTACCGTTACGGTAACAAGCACAGCCGCCGTCAGCTTCAGCATTTTTACGACCTTGCGGACACCGCTTTTTCTGCCTGACAGAGTGTCAATTGCCTCGACGTCCTCCACCTCGCAGGTTGGGGGTGCGTCGGCCGCCGCGCTTTTCCATTCATCGGACGTATTCAGCTCCGCTGTTTGCTGCTCGGGAATCAGCGTGGGCTCACCGTCTCCGACACCCTTATAAAACTCATTGTCGCGGTAAGACATTCTTACTGCTCCTTATCGGCTTTATGTACTACTATCTGATTGTAGGGACAGCTGATACCCATCTCCTCCATACCGTCCTTGAGGGCGCGGTTAAGAAGGCGGGCAGCCTTGAATCGGTTGGACTCCGCAACGTTTGCAACAACGCGCAGGGTAACTGCGTGCTGACCAAGCTCCTGCACACCGCAGAAGGTGGGAGCCTCGGTAAACACATCGGGGTTATCCTTCTGCGCCTTTTCAAGCACCTTGAGAAGTGCCGCCTCCGCATCCGCGATCTTTACCTCATAGGGGATAGCAAAATCACATACCGCGCGGCTGCTGAGGTTAGAGAGGTTTATAATATTACGCATATCGCCGTTGTTGAAGATCTTTACGTTTCCGCCCGCATCGGTAACGCAGGTGGTGCGGATTCCGATGGAGGAAACGGTACCGCGATAGCCGCCAACCTCCACGATATCACCGACGTTATACTCGTTCTCGAAAATCATAAACACGCCTGTAACAAGGTCGGCAATAAGGCTTTCCGCACCAAAGCCGATGACGAGAGCGAGAACTCCCACACCTGCAAAAATGGTGGCAATGTCAATACCGAAAATGGTAAGCGCCCAGAAGATGCCGACAAAGCCAACAACGTACTTAAAGCCGGAGCGAACGATGTTAATAAGGGTCTTGCCTCTGTTGCTCTTGGGGGAGATAACCTCAAGCAGAAGCATTCCCACCTCGGAGAACACCTTCATAAGCAGGACCATAATTACAAGCTTAAAGAGAACTATCCAGTTAAGGGGAAGAACGTTCACAATATCCGAAACGTTGCCGAAGATGGAGGTAAGCGCGCCTACAAGCGTTCTTTCAATGCTTGCGGGCAGAAAGGGGATAAGACCGGGGTTGGTGATGAGCAAAATTGCCATAACTACGAGAAGCAGCTTCACAACACGGTTGCGCTTCTCCTTGGTGAATGCGCCCTTAAGACGGGTAAGGAAAGCATTTTCCTTCTTTGCGGGCTCTGCGGCGGGCTGGTCGTTTACCGCCTCTGTGGTTTCAAGCTCTTTCTTTTTCATACGGGTCTCCTTTTATATAATTATTTATTTACTACGTTGATGGGATTGCCGTTTATAAAGCCCTCTACGCAAGCGGAAACGATGTCAAGCACACGCTTTCTTGTCTCAAGCGGTGCCCAAGCAACGTGAGGGGTGAAGAGGATGTTTTTTGCACCGTAGAGCGCACAATCGTGGCTCATCGGCTCGGTCGTCAGCACGTCTACCGCCGCAAAGGCGATAACGCCCTCGTCAAGCGCACGGCGAAGGTCGGCTTCAACCACCGTACCGCCACGGCTGGTGTTTATGAAGGTCGCACTGCTCTTCATCTTTTTAAATGCCGCGTAATCGAACATACCCGCACTCTCATTTGTCAGCGGGCAATGCACGGAAACAAAATCCGACTCCGCAAGAAGCGTATCGAAATCCACGAAGGTAACACGGCTGTCCTCGCGGGGCGTTCTTGTGAACACAAGCACGCGCATACCGAATGCGAGTGCAACGTTTGCAACCGCACGACCGATGGAGCCGTAGCCGACAATACCGAGAGTCTTGCCGTCAAGCTCGAAGGAGGGATAAACAAATGCCGAGAACGTGGGGCTGTTCATCCAACCGCCTTCCTTAACAAAGCCGTCAAAATCCCTTACCCTTGCGGCACGGTCGAGAATGTAGGCAAACACCTGCTGGCAAACCGCGTTTGTGGAATACGAGCCCGCATTGCAAACGGTTATTCCCCGTTCGCGTGCGTAAGCGGTGTCAATATTGTTGTAGCCGGTTGCGAAAAGACCGATGTATTTGAGATTCGGCGCCGCATCCATCTCCCTTTTGCCCATCTGCGTCTTGTTGCAAAGGAGGATGTCGCAATCCGCAAGCAGAGGGATAAGCTCCTCGGGCGTGGTACGCTCGCGCAGCGTCAGCTCGCCGAATTTTGCAAGCACGGTAAGATCTATATCACCGTTTGTTACGGTGGATGCATCGGTAACGAGAATTTTCATCATTTTTCTCCTTGTTTTTCAAGAATTCAATATGCTTTCAAGATTTTTTGCTATGCTCGGAATATCCTCGGTAACGGTTTGATAAACTATATCAAGCTCAACCTCGCCGTAATCATGCACTATTCTGTTGCGCATTCCTTTAATTGCATACCACGGAATGTAACTGTGACTTGATTTAAACACATCCGATAGCTTTATTGAATTCTCGGATATCTGGATCAATCGAAACATGATCGAATCGCTCAAAAGCTCGTTGCTTTCCAAGGCGCTGAGTGTAAGATCATGCGTGTTATCGATAATAAATTTGAGATCCTTAATAATCTTTTTACAATGATGCCAATGTTAACGGTGTTCAGTTTGAGATGATCCGCAGTTGGGACATTTTAACGGATCGCTATATGCCATTTGCATTTGTGATATTCTAGCAACATTTTCACGATGTGTTTTGTTTGATTTAAATGACCAAGTGTCAGAATGTTTGGCCATAGCAATTTCACGTTTTAATTTTTTGCTTTCACGAATTTCTTTATCGGTAGTAAACCATTTCCAACCACACTTACAACATTTGCACTCAACTTCTGTCGGTCTAAAAAGTCCCATGTTAATTCTCCCATTTTCGATGAATATTTTATCCTGTAGTGTTATGTACATATGGTCTCGCCCTCTTGCGAGCCAGACGTATTATATCACAGTTTTCAGAAAATTGCAATAATTCTGCGGCGCATGCACGTCGAAAGTCCCGGAAGATCTTCCGGGCATTGACTTTTTCTGAAAATTCTGATAAAATAGCAAAGAGCATAGGCGTGTCGCTGGGCAATTGGAGCCCTGGGGTGCGCCTGTGCTCTTTTTGCGTTGTTTACCTGCGATTATCGGCGATCATCGACTACCATCGGCGATTTGCGCCGAGCTTCAGCGTAATCCCCCCCGAAACAGAGGGGGATTTGCCATTACCTACATTTTGGGGGTAATGGTCACCATTAGGGTGGTTCTCGGGGTAATGGCGCTACAAGTCCCTTTTAGGCTTGTAGGTTTTATTGTGACACAAATAGTGCCGGGTTTATCGGTCCTCGACGTCGTGCTCTTTGCGCACTTTCTTTTCTTCGCGAGCTGCAATTTTGGCTTCTTTCTTGTGTTCTTTGAAGTCCTTCTTGGCTTGCTTCAGTTCCTCTCGCTTGTGCGCGTAGTCAGCTCTGAGCTGTGCGCGTTGCTGCTGAAGATCTCTCATGATAATTCTATACTAGTCGTATTCTGGCGTTTCGAGGATGGCATCAAGCAATGTGATTCTGCGGTTTAGGTGAACCATGTAGCGATCTATGCTAACGTAATATACATCGTCCTTTACGTTATCCATATATCTTGATTCCATCCTTTAATATTTCGTTTACAAGCTCAAAATTATTTACTATCTGCTTCTGGTCGAGAACGTCGACCTTCTTTTTCAAACCTTCGCGAAGCTCCTCTACCAATCCAAAAAACTTCAATCCTGAAAGCTCGGTATAAACAAGTAGATCAACGTCGCTTTTTTCCGATGGCGTACCTTTTGCGTAAGAACCGAAAAGATAGCAGTATTCCACAGGATATTCAGACAATATCTTATTACATACGGTTTTTATATCATCAAGTGAAAGAATACCTTTTTCCTCATCAACGTAACCGTAGGAATTTAGTGTGTCAAGCATATAACGATATTTGATCGATGTCTGCTTACTTGCATCATTTTCATAATTCGAGTATGTGCGCAGAGGCACGTCCAAAAAAGCTGCCGCCTCTTTCTGCGTAATACCCTTGCTTTTTCTCATTTCACGCAATGTCATAACATCACCTCGCACATATTTTATCATATCATTTCCCGTTTTGCAATACAAAAATACGCAATTTTTGCACATTTTATTTTTCAACAATATGCAATAATTGCATTTTTTGCTTGTTAATTTATATGCAAGTGTGTCTGCCCTAATAAAAATCGCCGTAGACGAAGATACAAAATGGGGACGGCTGACGGCGTATTTTCATACGTCGAGGCGCCGTCCCCTACAGATATATCCTGACCGAATAAAAATCGCCGTAGACTGATTTTCTTGTGACGTAGTCCGCAGAAAAATTCTCGCAGACGAAGAAAGCCCGATAAAGCAAACCGAAGGCGTATTTTCATACGTCGAGGTGCTTTATCGGGCTTTTCTGAAGTATACGGGGATTTTTCCAGGACTCAGAGTGTAGCCGCAAGTACGGCCTTGATAGTGTGCATTCTGTTTTCAGCTTCATCAAAGACTATAGAAGCCTCCGACTCGAATACCTCATCGGTAACCTCCATGCAGGTGATGCCGAACTTGTCGTATATCTCCTTGCCGACGGTGGTGTTGAGGTCGTGGAATGCGGGGAGGCAATGCATAAAGCGGCACTGCGCGCCTGCGTTTTCCATAATTTCCTTGGTTACGCGGTAGGGGGTGAGGTCGGTGATACGCTCCTCCCAAACCTCGGCGGGCTCACCCATGGATACCCACACGTCGGTATAGATAACGTGTGCGCCCTTGGTTGCGGCGATAGCATCCTCGGTAAACTCAAGGATCGCACCGGTTTCCGCCGCTATCTTCTTGCACTCCGCAACAAGCTCCGCATTGGGGAAATACTTCTTGTTGGTGCAAGCAACGAAGTGCATACCCATCTTTGCACAGCCAACCATAAGGGAGTTGCCCATATTGTAGCGCGCGTCGCCCATATATACGAGCTTTTTGCCCTTCAGATCGCCGAAATGCTCCTTAACGGTGAGGAAGTCGGCAAGGATCTGGGTGGGGTGGAACTCGTTTGTCAGTCCGTTCCAAACCGGTACGCCTGCGTGGTGAGCAAGCTCCTCCACGATCTCCTGACCGAAGCCGCGGTACTCGATACCGTCAAACATTCTGCCGAGAACGCGTGCGGTGTCGGCAATGCTCTCCTTTTTGCCTATCTGCGAGCCCTGGGGATCGAGATAAACGGGATGCATACCGAGGTCTGCCGCCGCAACCTCAAAGGCACAGCGGGTACGGGTGCTTGTCTTTTCAAACACAAGCGCAATGTTCTTGCCCTCGAAGATACGATGCGGAACACCGCTCTTCTTCTGCGCCTTCATATCGGCGGCAAGATCGATCAGATAATTTATCTGCTCGGGTGTGAAATCAAGAAGCTTAAGAAAGCTTTTTCCCTTAAGATCGCTTTTAATCAACATATCAAACCTCTTTCGCACAAGCGGATTTAATTATTTCTATCGCCTTTTCAAGCAGCTCCTGCGGAATATTAAGCGGCGGGAGCAGTCTTACCTTCGTTTTTGCGGTAAGGCAAAGCACACCGTTTTCAATACACTCGCTTACTATCTCCGCGGCCGGACGGGTGGTGGTGATGCCTATCATAAGGCCCATACCGCTTACCGCCTCAACGCCCTTTGCGCCGTTAAGCGCATCGAACACGTACTTGCTTTTTGCTTTTACGTCGGCAAGGAACTTTTCATCCATTCTCTTGAGAACGCTGAGCGCGCCCGCACAGCAAACGGGATTTCCGCCGAAGGTGGAGCCGTGCTGACCGAAGGAAAGCACGTTTTCCGTCTTTTCACCAAACATACAAGCGCCGATGGGAAGTCCGCCGCCAAGTCCCTTTGCGGTGGAAACGATATCTGGAACGATGCCAAAGTTCATATAGCCGTAAAGCTCGCCCGTTCTGCCGTTACCCGTCTGCACCTCGTCGGCAATGAGAAGCACGTCCTTTTCGGCGGCATAAGC
>JAFOAB010000051.1 GCA_017382555.1 Clostridia bacterium | reverse complement strand
GCGCTCGGTGTAGGTATCGCGGCGACCTTCGGCGGCAGCAACTCGGGCGAAAACAGCTTCGGTCTCGTTGCGCTTTGCTCCATCGGCCCCATGCTTGCGGTTGCTGTGCTTTCCCTTTCCGCGAGCGGTGAGCTTACATACGAGCTTCCTGATTACTCGATAAGCGACAATCTCATTTCCTCCGTGCTTCACACCCTCACACACACGGCAGGGGAGGTTGCCCGTGCGCTCGGGCTTATCGTTGCGTTCTTCCTCATCCTTCAGTTCACCGTTCTCAAGCTGCCGAAAAAGAAGATATTCCGTATTCTCATCGGCGTTGCATACACCTTTTTCGGTCTTCTTATATTCCTTACCGCGGTTACCATCGGCTTTATGCCCATCGGCTTCCGTATCGGTGAGGAGATGACAAAGGCGGGCAGCATCGTGCTTGTCGTATTCGGCATTATCATCGGAGCTGTTACCGTACTTGCGGAGCCTGCCGTGCACGTGCTTAACAAGCAGGTTGAGGAGATCACGGGCGGTACAGTATCCAAGCGCTCTATGATGATCGCGCTCTCGCTCGGTGTCGGTGTTTCCATCGGTCTTTCCGTACTGCGTATGATCCTTGATTTCTCCGTTCTCTACTACCTTGTACCCGGTTACCTTATCGCGCTCGGACTTTCCCTGTGCGTACCGGGTATTTACACCGCAATCGCTTTCGACTCCGGCGGAGTTGCAAGCGGTCCCCTTACCTCCAGCTTCGTGCTTCCCCTTGCTATCGGCATCTGCAACTCCCTGCACGGTGCATCGGAAATTCTGGAGCTTGCGTTCGGTGTTGTTGCAATGGTAGCAATGACCCCCCTTATAACCATTCAGGTTCTCGGCTTCCGCGCCATCGTTGCCCGCAAGGTACGCGAGCGAATTGCGATGAAGCGCATACTTGACGCCGAGGACGAGCAGATAATCTACTTCTGAGGAGGATAAGATGCCCGAAACGTTAAAAAAAGGCAGGCGAGTGCTTATACCGCACAGAGCGCCGCAGAAAATAACCGAAAACAAGCTTGAAATACTTATAACCATCGTAAACAGAAGCAAAACGGAGTTCTTCCTTGACCTTATACAGTCCTTTGACGTAAATATGCAGTTCATCGCTCTCGGTGAGGGAACGGCGGATGCCACTATGCTCAGTCTGCTCGGACTTGCGGGCTCGGAAAAGACCGTAATCTTCAGCGTAATAAGAAGCGATAACGTAAATAAAGCACTTGCAAAAATCGAAAAGACCTTCAAGACCGTCAAAAACGCGAAGGGCATTGCCTACACGATTCCTATGTCCTCTGTTATTGGCGTTTCCGTATTCGGATTTTTGAGCAACAACCGTATGACGGTAAAGGAGTAATTATGCCTAACGAAAAAATCGAAAAATATGAAATGATAACCTGCGTCGTTAATGCGGGATTTTCCGACGTCGTAATGGATGCCGCAAAGGCGGCGGGTGCGGGCGGCGGAACGGTTATCCACGGCAGAGGCACCGCCAACAAGGAGGCAGAGCAGTATTTCAAAATTACCGTTCAGCCCGAAAAGGATATTGTTATGCTTATCGTCCCCGCAAGGATCAAGGACAGAGTGCTTCACGCGATTTACAAAAATGCGGGACTTGCAACGGACGGTCAGGGCATTGCCTTCTCCGTACCCGTAAATCAGGCTGTGGGTCTTTACGACCCCGACAAGGCGGAAAACAAGGAGGAAGAGCATGCGGAAAACGCTTAAGCCGATCTGCTTCATTATCTGCTTACTTTCCATTTTTTGCTCTTGCACACACGCACAGATACCGGAGGTCACCGACCCAATAACCGAAATAGCGGAGGATACACCGATGACAGAAGCACCGAAGCAGCTGACGGAGATCAGCGCAGGCCTTAAAAGCGGAAACGATTTTATAACCAACCCCGCAAGCGGAATCACAAGCATAGGCGACCCCTTTATACTCGCGGATGGCGGAAAATATTATATGTACGCCACGTCTGCGGGCATCGGCTTTAAGTGCTGGGTCTCGGACCATCTTACCTCCTGGAACTACGTTGGACTTGCTTACGAAAGAACCTCCACCACCTTCGGCGTAAAGAACTACTGGGCGCCCGAGGTATATAAGTACAACGGTATGTACTATATGGTCTTCTCCGCAATAGATGAAAATAAGGTTTACCACATCGGCATTGCATCGTCCGCCACGCCCGAAGGGCCCTTCAAGGACTGCCTCGGCGGCAAGCCGCTTTACAGCACGGGCTATAGCATTATCGACGCAAGCCTCCTTTTTGACGATGACGGCAGGATATATATGTACTACTCCCGCGATTGCTCGGAGAACGTAATAAACGGCTTCCACGTCAGCCAGTCCTACGGAATCGAGGTAGCGCCCGACCTTATGTCCGTTATCGGTGAGCCGGTACTGCTTACCACCCCCGACGTTGCCTGGGAGCTTCAGACGGGCAAATACATCTGGAACGAGGGTCCCTGCGTTCTGAAGCATAACGGAACGTACTACCTTATGTACTCCGCAAACGGCTATGCAACAAACGAATACAGTGTGGGCTACGCAACCTCCTCAAGCCCCCTCGGCACTTATACCAAGTCCGCTACCAACCCCATAATTAAGGGCGACGGAGTAAAAAGCTCCGGAACCGGCCACAATAACTACTTCTATTCGCCGGATGGCACGGAAATATATACCGTATATCACACGCACACCGACCCGAAAAACCCGAGCGGAAACAGAACGCCCTGCGTTGATAAGCTTATTTTCGGTGATGACGGCGAGCTTTACTGCTTCGGTCCCAACATCGGCAGAGTTCCTCTTCCCTCCGGCGAGGACGGAATGTACAAGCTTTATGACGGCATAAGCGTATCGTGCGATGCAAAGGATGCGGACACCTCCGTGCTTACCGACGAGCGCCTTGCAAACGAAAAGGGCGGCAACGTGTCCCTTATGGCGGGAGAGGCCGTCACCGTGACGCTTGACGAGCCGCGCGAGCTCTATCTTGTATGGGTATATAACGGCTCCGACACCGCAAGCATCCCCGCACGCATCACGCTGGAGATAAACGGCGAATACGTCATAAAGGACGTACGCGCTCAATCCTCTGCGCTTGCCTCCAACGTTATCTCGCTTTCAAATCTTCCCGAGGGAACAAAGGTACACACGTTAAAGATTTACGCAACTCCGCAGGACGGCAAGGACAGTGCCGATATCTGCGAAATCCTGCTTCAATACAAGCTTGAAGACTAAATGCCAAGAGGCTGTGAACGCTCCGTTCACAGCCTCTTTTTTTGTGCATTTCACTTAACTGAATGTTGATTTTTCTGTAATTATATTGTATAATAATAATGGATTATTTTATAGTTCGCCACACTTAAAAAAATAAAAGGGTTTTGGATATGAAAAAGTTTTATTTACCGATCATCGCATCATTTCTCGCAGCCGCTTCTCTTCTTACCTCCTGCGGCGGCTCAGCAATCAATATATACGAAGCCGTTACCACGGAGGGCTTTTTTGAGGAGGAGACCCCAAAGGAGACGAAGCTGACAGCCGATGATATAGTCTACGAAAACGAAAAGCTGCCGCAGGTGTACATAACCACCGCCGACGGCTTCCAGGTAACAAGCAAAAAGGAATATACCGAATGTAGCGTACGAATTGAGTTGAACGACAGATTTGCCGAATACGTCAGCACGTACACGGACGATAACGGCGGCGGTGCATTGCTTCGCGCACGCGGCAACGCATCCTACAACAACCCCGAAATGAAGGAAAAAAATAAATACTCCTACAAGCTTAAGCTTGATACCAAGGCGAATATGCTCGGCATGGGAGAAAGTAAGCACTGGTATCTCATCAACAACTGGCGCGATATCAGCGCAATGCGCCACAAGCTTGCATACGATTTCGCCGCAGTGCTGGGGCTTACCACCACAAACGCAACGTGGGTGGAGCTTTACTACAACGATGAATACCGCGGTCTTTACCTGCTCACCGAAAGCGTGAGAATAGGTGAGGACAGAGTTGACATTACGGACTGGGAGGAGTTTGCTGAGGATGTTGCAACCGCATACGCCAAAACGAACGCCTTTACCGACGAGGAAACGAAGCTGCTTTGCACGTCCATGAAGGAGAATATCGCGTGGATAACCACGCAGAAGCACAGCTTCAAGCTTTACGATGTCGAAACGGAGCTTGACCTTACCTCGTACTACGACAAGGATTCGCTTGACCTTACCTCCGGATACCTTATCGAATACTGCACGGGTATGGACACCGACGGAACGAAGTGGAAGACAAACAGGGGCATTCCCGTAGTTATGGATAATCCCTACGATCTTTCCACTAATCCCGAGATGTACAATTACGTGAAGACACTCATACAGGATTTTGAGAATGCGATAACCTCCCCCACCTTCCACAACTCAAAGGGATATCATTACAGCGAGTACCTTAACGTCGACTCGCTTGTCGACTACTGGATGATATGGAACTTTATGCGCAATACCGAGTTTGGAAGCCGCTCACTTTACTATCACATCGAAAACGGCAAGATAACCTTCGGTCCCGTTTGGGATTTTGATGCAACACTCGGATGCATTATCACCCTCACTGCCTCAAGCGGAGTATACGACAAATGGGTGCACGATGCAAAATCCATGTGGTTTACCAAGATATTTGCAGACCCGTGGTTCATCTCTCAATGTCAGGAGCGTTGGTTCTCCATCAGAGAAGCGGTGGACGATTTCTGCAATGCGCTGGATATTTACTACGAATACATTCTTGACGATAATCTCCGATGCCTTGAGCGCAACGGCATACGCACCTACAACGTAAAGAATCCCTTAAACGGTGGAAAGAGCTTTACCCCCGCAGAGGATTACGAATACACAAAGAAATGGCTCAAAAACCGTATTGAATGGATAGACGAAAACTTCTCCGTAGTCGATCCTAACGTGGACGGCTCCGGCTTTGTAAGAAGCGACGAGATCTTCTACACCCTCACCAACAACGGTGCGGCGCTTGAGACGGATAAGATCACCGTTTTCGGTGCTCCCGCAGATTTCGTTCTCTCCTCCAATGCGACGGGAACCCTTGAGATCGAGCTTACAACAACGTACGGCTCCTCCGTTTCCATCGAGGGCTTCCTTAACAGCTCTCAGCGCCTCGGCACGCAGTCCTTTAAGCGCGGAGACGTTGCAAAATACACCATCGACGTATCCTCGCTCGATCTTACGGACGGCGCAAGAAACGTGCTTTACTTCCCCGCGTTCAAATCCAACAACGTTATACGCGGCGTGATGAGCATAGTAATTCTTATCTCCGACGAGGGCAACCCCACGGAGGATCAGTCCGTTATTGATATAAACGGAGTAAAGTACTACGTAACGAAGGGCGATGAATTCCTCCTTCCCGAAATTACCGCAACCCGCGAAGGCTTTGTTGCCGAGGGATACGTGAATCTCAAGGGACAGCTTCTGCAGCCCGGCGACTCCGTCAACACGAAAACAAGCAAATTCTTCTACATCCGTTGGAAGCGCACGGACGTTTTCTCTGCAATGAAGATGTACTAAAACCCAAGCGACAGGGGGCAACGCTATGAAGCTCAGAAAAACGCACAAAACCGTTTCCTTGCTTCTGTGCATATATATGCTTGCCTCCTGCGCACCTGCGATTCCGAGAGAAACGGTAATCCCACAAACCACCTCCTCGCTTTTTGAGAATGATGACGTTACAGCCACAAAAAGCATCGACGATATAGCTTATGAAAGCGACGGTCTGCCTGCCGTGTACATAACCACGGCGGACGGCAAGCAGGTCACAAGCAAGGACGTGTATAGCGATTGCACGTTTCGTATCGAACTAAACGACATCTATGCGGAGCTTGAGAGCACGTATACCGACGAGAACGGTGGCGGCGCCCAAATACACTGCAGGGGAAACTCCTCCTACAGCCGCGATGAAATGCGCAAAAAGAACAAATACTCTTACAAGCTGAAGCTTGATACCAAGGCGGATCTTTTCGGGCTTGGGGAAAGCAAGCATTGGTACCTTATCAGCAACTGGTTTGACGTTTCCGCACTCAGAAACAAGCTTGCGTACGATTTTTCGGGCGCTCTCGGTCTTTCATATACAGAAAACACGTGGGTGGAGCTTTATTACAACGGTGAATACCGCGGGCTTTACCTGCTTACCGAAAGCCTCGAAATTGCCGAGGGCCGAGTTGAAACCATCGATTGGGAGGAATTCGGCGAGGACGTTGCAGCGGCTTACGCCGCAGATAACGGCCTATCCGACAATGACGCAAAATGGCTGACCACGGTGATGCAAAACGATCTTGGCTGGATAACGAAGGGTAGCTTAACCGCCTCTCTCTCTAGCGGCACCACGCGCATTGACCTTACACCGTATTTTGACCCCGAGACGGTCGACATAACCTCAGGTTACCTTATTGAGTATGACGGACGTCTTGACGGCGACAGAACGAAATGGTCGACCGCTAACAAGATCCCCGTAACGCTGAAAAGCCCCGCAAAGCTTTCCACCAATACGGCAATGTACAAATACGTGCATACCCTTATACAGGATTTTGAAAACGCACTCTTCTCGCCCTCCTTTTATAATGCCAAGGGCAAGCATTACAGCGAGTACGTGGACGTAGACTCCCTTGTTGATTATTGGCTCGTTTGGACCTTGTTTAACAATTCCGAATTCGGCTACCTTTCGATGTACTATTACATTGACGGCGGCAAGATACACTTCGGCCCGTGCTGGGATTTTGATTTTGCATCCGGCAATATCGTAACGCTTCCCGAAAAATGGGTAGGCTACTCTCAGTGGACAACGGACAGAGGCGGCGGATGGTTTAAGGAGATATTGGGTGACCCGTACTTCTCCACCCTTTGTCAGGAGCGATGGTTCCAAATTTCCGAGCTTGTCGACGAGCTTCTCAGATCGCTTGATATTTATTACGACTATATGGGCGAAGCCGCAGAGCGCTGCAGTACAAGAAACGGCACGCGCAAGAACTGGTATTTAAGCGCTGTAAACGGCGGACACAGCTATGATTTTGAAGCTGATTTTGAAAACCTGAAGACTTGGCTTTACAACCGCGTTGAATGGCTTAATACGCAATTTGCTATTCCCGATCCGAAGATAGATAATTCCGCCAACACAAGAAGCGCGAAGCTTACCGCCACAGTTGCCGTGAACGGCAAGTCGCTCAATACGTCCGCATACGATCTGTATGGGGTAAATGCCGACCTTGTTATTTCCCCCAACACGATCGGCGAGATGACGGTAACGCTATCTAACACACACACCACCGCAATTTCGTGCAGTCTTTATCTGAACGGAGCGGAATTTATAGGCAGCTCACCGTTAAACACCAAGAATGCGGTAACGTTCACGCTTGATGCATCGAAACTTGATTTAACCGAGGGCGCTGTAAACGTCCTCTACCTTCCCACCTTCAAAACGGACGGCACTCTGCGCGCTATGACATCTGTGCTTATACGCGTGAGCGCATATGCGGATGCCGGCGCGGATGAATGCACCATAAAATGCGGTGATACGCTATACACCGTAAAGAGCGGTGAAGCCTTCATATTCCCCGAAATCACAAAAAACCGCGACGGCTTTGTTGCCGAGGGCTGGACGGATGGCGAAACGCTTTACCTGCCCGGTGAGAAGCTTGAAACGGATAAGCCCCTTGCCTTTTACGTCCGCTACAAGCGCACCGAAATCTTCTCCGCCATGGATATGGCAAAATAAAAACGAAGGAGAAAGAGCATTGATGAAAAATGCTTTACGCACAGCACTTTCATTACTTTTTACTGCGTGGCTTTTGACCTCATGCTCGTCCTCCGAACCGATAAAGGAATTCGTTCCGCAAAGCACCGAGCCGCTTTTTGAGAATACCGAGCCCGAGCCGCTCAGGGCGGAGGACATAGTGTATGAAAGCGACACTGTCCCCACCGTTTACATAACCACTGCAAACGGCAAGCAGGTCACAAGCAAGGACATGTACAGCGATTGCACGTTTCGCATTGAGCTGAACGGCATCTATGCGGAATTTGAGAGCACGTATACCGACGAAAACGGCGGCGGCGCACAGATACAGTGCCGCGGCAACACCTCGTATACACGCCCGGAGGTAAAGCAAAAGAAATTATACTCCTACAAGCTGAAGCTTGATATTAAGGCCGACCTTTTCGGCTTTGGGGAGAGCAAGCACTGGTATTTGATCAGCAATTATTTTGACGTTTCATCACTCAGAAACAAGCTTGCATACGATTTTTCGGGAGCCTTGGGGCTAACTTACACACAAAGCACGTGGGTGGAGCTTTACTACAACGGTCAATACCGCGGGCTTTACCTGCTGACGGAGAGCCTGCGCATTGACGAGGAGCGAGTTGACACCGTAAACTGGGAGGAATTTGCCGGGGACGTTGCAAAGGCTTATGCAAAAAACGATTCCCTCTCCGACACGGATACGACAACGCTTGTGAACAAGCTGCAATCAAATCTTTCGTGGATAACGAAGGGCTCCATAAGCGTTTCTCTCTCAAGCGGTGCGGTAAGCATCGATCTTACACAGTATTTTGACCCCGAAGATCTGGATCTTACCTCCGGATACCTTATAGAATACGACAAGCGTCTTGACGGAAACAGAACGAAATGGTCGACCGCCCACGGAGTACCCGTAGCGCTGAAAAGCCCGGAGAGACTGAACACCAACACGGAGATGCGGAATGTCGTCAGAGATCTTATTCAGGATTTCGAGAACGCACTCTACTCACCAACGTTTCATAACGCGAAGGGCAAGCATTACAGTGAATACGTGGACGTTCAGTCCATGGTGGACTACTGGCTTGTCTGGACGCTTTTTGACAATTATGAGTTCGGTCAGCTTTCGATGTACTATTACATCGACGGCGGCAAGATATACTTCGGCCCGTGTTGGGATTTCGATCTGACGGCGGGCAACATTGTAACTAAGCGAGAAGGTATGCTGGAGCCGTACAGCTGGACGACCGACAAAATGAACGCGTGGTTTAAGGAAGCACTCGGAGACCCATACTTCTCCGCACTTTGTCAGGAGAGATGGTTTGAAATAAGAGAGCTTGCGGACGATCTTCTCCGCTCGCTTGACATCTACCACTCGTATATGGGCAAAGCCGCACTGCGCAGCTACGCAAAAAACGGCACGAGAAAGAACTGGTACCTACCCAAGATCAACGGCGGTCACAGTTACGATTTTCAGACCGATTTTCAGGTGCTGAAGACATGGCTATATAACCGCTGCGATTGGCTTGACGGGCAATTAAAGAGTCCCGCGCCCGCAATAGCGGGATCGGATAACACAAGAAGCAAATCGCTGAAGGCGACAGCAAAACTGAATTCACAAGAACTGAAGAAACCGACCTTCGACCTTTACGGCGTGCAGTGTGATTACGTGCTGTCCCCGTCTTCCGACGGCAAGCTTGATATAACCCTGAAGGTAATGGAAGCAAATGCCGCCTCGTGCGCATTTTACCTAAACGGAACGAAGCTGATAGCGCAAACGCCAATCAAACTCGGCGAGACCGCAGAGTTTTCACTCCATATATCCGAGCTTGATATGACGGAGGGCGCAATAAACGTTCTTTACTTCCCCATTTTCAAATCCGACGGATCGTTTTTGAAGCTAACCTCGGTGCTTATCCGCATAAGTGATTACGCAGATACACCCAAGGAAAGCATCGCAGTTAAATGCGGCGATGCGCTCTACACCGTAAAAAGCGGTGATACCCTCGTTTTCCCCGAGATCACAAAAAACCGCGAGGGCTTTGTGGCCGAGGGCTGGACGGATGGGGATACGCTTTACCACCCCGGCGAAGCGGTTACAATAAACGAAGCAAAATCATTTTACATACGCTACAAGCGCACCGAAATCTTTTCCGCCATGGATATGGCAAAATAAACTATACGAAAGCACGGTAAACCTATGAAAAACTCAAAGCTGTTACTTTCTTTCATTTCAATCATCCTTTGCGCCGCAACGCTTCTTTCCTGCGGTGCCGGCTCGCTTGGCGCGTATACGCAGCCTGCCGAGACGGAAGAACTGTTTGATGATACCGTAACAGAGGACATCGACCCCGAAATAGTTGATCCCGACGAGATCGACTACCCCGAGGGCGAGCTTCCCAAAATCTACATAACAACTGCGGATGGAAAGCAGGTCACAAGCAAAAACGTGTACAGCACCTGTAACATCCGCCTTGAAATGAACGATGTCTTTGAGGAATATCAAAGCACCTACACGGATGAAAACGGAGGCGGCGCCTCCATCCGTTGCCGCGGTAATATGACGTATAATATCGCGGATGCAAAAAAATGGAATATGTATTCCTACAAGCTGAAGCTTGATACAAAGGCCGATCTCTTCGGATACGGAGAGAGCAAGCACTGGTATCTTGTAAACTCTTGGAGAGATATGAGCTATCTGCGCCACAAGCTTTCCTACGATCTTGCCGCTTCCCTCGGCATTGAATATACGGACTGCACATGGGTATCGCTTTACTATAACGGCGAGTACCGCGGACTTTACCTGATGACGGAGAGCATCCGCATAGCCGAAGACCGAATCGAAATGACAAACTGGGAGGAGTTCGGCGAGGACGTAGGCGATGCTTATGCAAAGGATCACGGCCTTACCGAGGAGGAGACCGCACAGCTGCTTGAGGTTATGGAGCATAATCTCAGCTGGCTTTCCAGCACCAAGGTAACCGTAAACTTCCCCTCCGGCAAGCAGACGATCGACCTTTCCCCGTATTTC
>JAFOAB010000050.1 GCA_017382555.1 Clostridia bacterium | reverse complement strand
TATAAAAATGAGCAACGGAACATACACAAACCCGCTCTGCGTGGGTGCAGACCCCTACATACTTTGCCACGAGGGCAAATACTACCTCTATTCCACCAATGCGATACATGACGGATACATAGTTTACGAATCCTCCGACCTTGCAAACTGGGAGGATAAGGGACTTTGCCTGAAGAAGGAAGACGTTTATATGCCCGACAGAGACGGCGGCGGCTTCTGGGCACCCGAGGTATACCTTATTGATGGCAAATTCTATCTTTTCTACACCGTGCGCGAGAACATCGGTGTTGCGGTTGCGGATTCACCGCTCGGCCCCTTCACCAAGTATTCCGAGGGCTTCCTCTTCCCCGATCATAAGGCGATTGATGCAAACCTCTTTATCGATGATGACGGCAAGATGTATCTCTACTACGTTAAGCTCGACCACGGTAACCACATCTACGGTGCGGAGTTCGATATAAAGACTCTCAAGGTCGGTGAGCCGAAGCATCTTATAACGCGCGAAAAGGACACGTGGGAGGATAAGGACTGCATCGTATCCGAGGGCCCTTGCATGATGAAGCACAACGGTACCTATTACCTCTCCTTCTCCTGCAACCATTACAGATGCCATGATTACGCGGTAGGCTACGCAACCTCCGATTCTCCGCTCGGCGAATTCAAACGCTACGAAAACAATCCCATACTCTCCAAAAAGCCCGAGCTTGGCATCTTCGGCCCCGGCCACCACACGCTTATGACCTCCACGGGTGGCGAGATGTTTATCGTTTACCATCGCCACACAAGCGAAACGGAAATCCACCCCCGTATGGTATGTATGGACAGATGCGAGTTTGTGAAGAACGAAAACGGCGCTGACGTGCTTGTTGTACACGGCCCCACCTCCACTCCTCAGCCCATGCCGCTGTAAAGGAGATATCGAAATGAACAAATTACGCTATGCCGCCGCACTTTTGGCGGTGTGCGCCTCCCTTTCCGCCATTGCGGCGTGCGGAGAGAATACCCCCGCTGTCGAAACCACCGATGTCCCAATAGCTACCGAGCCTGCAGTTACCGAGCCGCTTGACGGCAAGATCGGCTTTGGCGATTTGAGATTTATGCTCTCGGGCGGTGCAAAATACGAAAACGGAATAATTACGGGTGAGCGCAATGCGGATTCCAATACCGCGCTTTGCGAGGATATCGGAACACTTGAGGGTTGCCTTGATATCAAAGTAAAGCTTACCGGCTCTACTTCCGGCGGAATATCCTTTAAGTACAAAAATGACGATCGCAGGATATTCATAGGATTTGACAAGCGCACAAATACGGTACGCATAACCAATTACACGAAGGACGGTGCGTCTCTTGTAAAGTCAATTTACTGCCCCATGAGCAACGAAGAGGAGATAACCATACGTATTGCCTTCCGAAACGCACTTATCAAGTTCCTTATAAATGACACATCGGAAACCGCATTTCCGCTTGCTGAAATGACAGCTCCCTCTTCATCCGGCAACGGGCTTATGCTTGATTGCGGAAGCGGCTCGTTGCAGTTCTTATCCCTCTCCCTTTCCGATTACCCATACGCTACGACAGAGGGAGAAACCTACGTAAATCCCATAGCACCCGGTGCGGATCCCTACATCCTCTGCTGGGACGGTAAATATTATCTCTACTCCACAAACTCCGCATCCACCGGCTTTAAGGTATATGAATCCGACAATCTTTCCAAGTGGAAGGACAAGGGCTACTGCCTCAAAAAAGGCGAAGCAAACAGCCCCGCAGGCTCAAGCGGCTTCTGGGCGCCCGAGGTTTACCGCATAGACGGACGCTTCTATATGTTCTACGTTACCGAGGAAAACATCGGTATCGCGGTTGCGGATTCCCCTCTCGGCCCGTTCACGAAATATTCGGACGGCGTAGTATTTAAGGGCACAAAGGCGATCGACCCGCATCTCTTCATCGACGATGACGGACAGATGTATCTGTACTACGTAAAGTTCGGCGGCGGAAACCATATCTACGGAGCAAAATTCGATTTGAAGACCTGCAAGGTAACAAACGAAAAGAAGCTTCTTTCCGCTTCGCTTGCTTGGGAAACGCAGATGGACAAGGTTGCGGAGGGACCGTTTATTCTTAAGCATAACGGCACCTACTACCTCACCTACTCCGCAAACCATTACCAATCGCAGGGATACGCGGTCGGCTGTGCAACCTCCTCCACTCCGCTCGGAGATTTCGAAAAGTGCGAATACAATCCCGTTCTTTCCAAAAATGAGAACGTAAAGGCAGTTGGTACGGGGCACCACAGCTTCTTTACCGCAGAAAACGGCGAGCTGTTCATTGTTTACCACCGCCACAACAGCCTTACACAGGTTCAGACAAGACAGACCTGCATCGACCGTTGCGGATTTGTAAC
>JAFOAB010000049.1 GCA_017382555.1 Clostridia bacterium | reverse complement strand
CTTTTTGCCTTTTCGACATCTTACATTCATTATAACATAAAGCGTGAAAAAATGCAATAACAGGATGAATATCAAGAGAAAAACGGTATGTAAAAACGTGGTTTTTACATACCGTTTTTGTGTATCTATGTCGGTTGCCGTTTGCGGGAGGCGAAACGCCTCCCCTACGGTTACGTACATCTTGTAGGGGCGACCATCGGTCGTCCGCGGTTTTTGGGGAATTCTTTCACCGCTTCCATTCGGCAAGCAGTCTTGCATTCAGCTCCGCCATAACTGCGGCGCTTGGCTCGGGCAGATGTCCGAATTTGAAGGGAATCTGCATATTATCGTACTTCACCTGACAGATTTTGCGGAAGGGAAGCAGCTCGATTTTATCAACGCACGGATGCGCGCTTGCGATGCTTGCGAGTGCGGAGATGCTTTGTGCATTATCGTTCAGGGTGGGAATGACGACCTGACGAAGCGTGACGGGGATATTTGCCTTATTGGCAAGGGAGAGGAACGCAAGCGGCTTTTCCATACCGCAGCCAACGTGGCTTCGGTACTCCTCGTCTGTGGCGAATTTTATATCAAGCAGTATCCTATCCGTTTCGCACAGCAATGCATCAACGGATGCGCCAAGCACACTGCCGGAGGTATCAAGGCAGGTGTTTATGCCGTTTTCGTGGCAAAGGCGGAACAGCTCGCGCACAAAATCCGCCTGCAGAAGCGGCTCTCCGCCGGAGACGGTAACACCGCCCTCGCTTCCGAAGTATTCCTTGTAGCGTACTATTCTGCTTACAATATCCGCGGCGGTATATTCCGTTCCGCCGCAGGCTTCCCAGGTGTCGGGATTATGGCAGCATCCGCAGCGCAGATTACAGCCCTGCAAAAACACCACGTATCTCACACCCGGCCCGTCAACGGTGCCCATACTCTGGAAGGAGTGCACCCTTCCGATGCAGCTCGTTTCGCTCATATCACTTCGTGGAAGGTACGGCTGATAACCTCACGCTGCTGCTCTCTTGAGAGCTTGTTGAAGTTTACGGCATAGCCGGAAACACGGATGGTGAGGTTGGGGTACGCCTCGGGGTTTTCGAAAGCCTTGAGAAGCAGCTCTCTGTTCATTACGTTCACGTTGATGTGGTGCGCGTTCTTTGCAAAATAACCGTCAAGGATGGAGGTAAGGTTGCTTACGCGCTCACCGCGGTCTCTGCCCAGTGCCTCGGGAGTGATGGAGAAGGTGTTGGAAACACCGTCGCGGCAATCGTTATAGGAGATCTTTGCAACGGAGTTGAGGGATGCAAGTGCGCCGTTTGCCTCGCGGTTGTGCATGGGGTTAGCACCGGGAGCAAAGGGAGCGCAGGCCTCTCTGCCATCGGGGGTCGCACCCGTGTTCTTGCCGTACATAACGTTGGAGGTAATGGTAAGAACGGAGAGGGTGTGGATAGCGTTACGGTAGGTGGGAGTCTTGCGAAGCTCGGTGATAACGCGATGTGCCATATCCTTTGCGATAAGGTCAACTCTGTCATCATCGTTGCCGTACTTGGGGAATTCGCCCACGGTCTCAAAGTCGGTGATAAATCCGTCCTCGTTCACGATGGGGCGTACGCTTGCGTAGCGGATAGCGCTCAGCGAGTCCGCAACAACGGAAAGACCCGCAATGCCGAATGCCATAAATCTGTCAACAAAGGTATCGTGAAGCGCCATCTGGATCTTCTCATATGCATACTTATCGTGCATATAGTGGATGGTGTTCATGGTGTTTACGTACAGATGGCTCAGCCAAGCAATGTAAACGTCAAAGCGCTCCATTACCGCGTCAAAATCAAGCTTATCTGCGGTCATAACGGGCATCTGGGGGCCGATGTGCATCTTGCTTGTTGCATCGTAGCCACCGTTCAGCGCGATGAGGAGGAGCTTTGCAAGGTTGCAGCGCGCACCGAAGAACTGCATCTGCTTGCCTATCT
>JAFOAB010000048.1 GCA_017382555.1 Clostridia bacterium | reverse complement strand
GCTCTTTACAAGGGCACCAAGCGCAACATTGAAAGCGAGGCAGACCCAAAAAACGCGGTGGTCGGGTAAGTGACGAAGAGTTATTTACTCGGCTTCTTTATTATGGTATAGCCCACCTTAACCTTTCTATGGAAGAGGTGGGACTTATGCCTTTCGGTCTGCTTCTTGACCTTTGGGAATGTCATAAACAGTACAACGGCATCTCAAAACCCAAACGTGAGCATTTCATCGACGATATTATTCCCGATGGAGTGTAATGCTACAAAAAGCTAAACGAAGGAGGTGGTGCAAGTGGCAGATAAATTTGGACTGAAAATCGGTCTTGAAGGCGAAAAAGAATTCAAGCAGTCCTTGGCGGATATCAATTCTGCATTTAAGGTTCTCGGTTCTGAAATGAAGCTAGTCGAGTCGCAGTTCGACAGGAACGATACGTCTGTCGAAGCACTCACCGCTAGAAACGAAGTCCTCGGAAAGCAGATTGATGCCCAAAAAAGCAAAATTGAAGTACTCCGTGCCGCCTTGCAGAACGCAACCGAGTCTTTTGGAGAAAATGATAAGCGTACACAAGCGTGGCAGATACAGTTAAATAATGCTGAAGCGGCTCTTAACAAAATGGAGCGTGAGCTTGAGCAGAACAATAGTGCCCTAGACAATACGAGCGAAGGTATGGACGAGGCAGGCAAAGAAGCCGACGATATGGGCAAAGAGGTCAAAGGCGCAGGTGAAGATGCAGATGATGCCGGGGGTAGGTTTGAAACTCTCGGCAATATTTGTAAAGTCACAGCCGCCGCGATGGCTGCCGCCTTTGCCGCCGTTTCTGCTGCCGCCGTGGCTGCTGGTAAGGCTCTTGTCGATATGGCAAAAGAGGGTGCGGCTTATGCGGATGATGTGCTTACTACCGCTACGCAAACGGGCATTGCAACAGACAAGCTCCAAGAGTATATGTATGCCGCCGAGCTTGTTGACGTATCCACCGAAACACTCACGAAATCGATGGCTAAAAACATCAAATCGATGTCTACGGTCGCAAATGTCACGGGTGATGCGGCGGTGGATATGGAGAAGCTCGCCAAGGCAGAAGCCAAAGCAGAAACCGCTCAAGTCAACCTTGAAAAGGCACAAATCGCATATGACGAAGCGGTTAAAAAGAGTGGTGCAGCCGTTTCCAAAGCCTATGCTTCCGTTGAGGATGCGATGCTTAGTGTTGAATCCGCACAAATCTCTTACAACGCAGCCGTTGAAAAGAATGGCGCTGATTCCGAACAAGCACAAAAAGCCGCTATTGCCTTGCAAAAGGCTCAAAACAAGCTCACGTCAGCACAAGAGACCTACAACACAGCTCTTGCCGAAAGCGGTGATGCCTCGGCTAGTGTGAGAAAGGCGGCTCTTGCCCTCGAACAAGCACAATCAAATCTTGCTTCCGCACAAGCAGATGTGGCAAGTGCCTCCGAGCCTGTTGCCCCTGCAATGAACGAAATGACAAAGGCTTATAACAAGCTCGGTATTTCCGTTTATGATGCCGAAGGCAATATGCGTGATAGCGACACCGTTTATTGGGAGATTATCGATGCTCTCGGTAAGATGGAAAACGAAACCGAACGTGATGCTATCGCAATGCAGATACTCGGCAAGTCCGCACAGGAACTGAACCCTCTTATTGAGGCAGGTGCGGAACGAATGGCAGAGCTGGGCAAAGAGGCTCAAGAGGCGGGCTATGTGCTTGGTGACGATGCCCTTAATGCCTATGGCGCACTCGATGACCAATTGCAGTACCTTTCCGTAGGCGCAACCGCAGCCAAGAATGCTCTTGGTACTATTCTTCTCCCGGTGCTTACCGAACTTGCTTCGGACGGTGTAGGCTTGCTTGGTGAGTTTACGAACGGCATCAAGGATGCGGACGGGGATATTTCTAAAATGGCGGATGTCATTGGAGATATTCTCCCCAAGGTTATCGATGTATTTATGGAGCATCTCCCGGTGCTTCTCGACCTTATAACCACGATGGTGACTTCACTCGGTCAAGCCATAGTGGATAACCTTCCGATAATTGTCACTTCGGCAACGGAAATCCTATTCACCATACTGAATGCGCTTATTGCAGGGCTACCGCAAATAGCAAGTGGCGCGTTGCAGTTGGTACTTGCCTTTGCGAATGGTATTATCGACCAACTTCCGCTTCTTATTGAGGCGGCAATGCAAGTAATCGTTACACTTGTAAGCGGTATCGCGGCGGCAATTCCGCAGTTGATTCCGTCTATCGTAGCGGTTATGGTCAAAATCGTAGAAACGATTATAAACAATCTGCCGTTGATACTCGATGCTGCGATACAGCTCGTAATGGGGCTTGCTAAAGGCATTTTAGATGCTATCCCCATACTTATCGAGGCTCTCCCCGGACTTATTGATTCGGTAATTGCGTTCTTACTCGGTGCAATCCCACAGATTATAAATGCTTGGGTTCAGCTTATGACCTCTTTGGTGGAGGCTTTGCCGACTATCATTGATGCGATTGTAAGTGCCATTCCGCAAATAATCGAGGGGGTTCTGACCGCTGTTTTAGGCGCAATCCCTCAAATCATAAACGCGGGTGTGAAGCTCATTACATCTTTGGTTTCGGCACTGCCTACGATTATCAAGAAAATCGTGTCGGCAATACCTAAAATCATCGATGCCGTGCTTGGCACGCTGCTTGACGCACTTCCGCAGATAATCGATGCCGGCATTACTCTTATCACAGCACTTGTGGATGCGTTGCCTACGATTATTGAAACGATAGTGGAGGCAATTCCTCTTATTATCGAGAGCATCTTAACGGCTGTACTTGAGGCAATTCCGCAAATTATCGATGCGGGCATACAGCTTATAACGGCACTCGTTGGTGCGTTACCAGAAATCATCGAAACCATCGTGGCGGCAATCCCCGAAATTATCAACGGTATCCTTACGGCAGTAATCGGAGCAATTCCGCTTCTCATCGAGGCGGGTGTTCAGCTTATTACTTCGCTTATAGGTGCGTTGCCTTCGATTGTTACCACGATTGTCGCAGCCATTCCCGTTATTATTCAAGGCATTATCGAAGCAGTAATCGGTGCTATTCCGTTGATTATCGATGCGGGTCTTACGCTCATTACCTCGTTGATTGGTGCACTCCCTGAAATCATTTTTACAATTGTTAACGCAATCCCACAGATTATTACAGGTATCATTGACACCTTGCTTGGTATGATTCCAATGCTTATCGAAACGGGTATCGAGCTTCTCGTTTCCCTTGTTGCCGAACTTCCACAGATTATTACCACGATTGCCGGGTGCTTACCCGAGCTTATCAGCGGAATAATCAATGGTCTGCTCGGTAGCATTGACAAATTCGTAGAAGCGGGTATCAGCCTCTTTATGAGCTTGATTACGAACCTTCCTGCCATCATCCTTGAGCTTGTTAAGGCAATGCCTCAAATCATTACCTCTTTGGTTAGTGCGCTTATGAACGGACTCGGTTCGTTTGTTGAGGTGGGTGCAAACCTTGTAAGGGGCTTGTGGGAAGGTATCCAGAGCCTTGCAACTTGGATTTGGGATAAGGTTTCGGGTTGGGCAGAAGACCTCTGGGACGGCATCTGCGACTTCTTCGGCATTCATTCTCCTTCACGTAAAATGGCGTGGATTGGCGATATGATGATGGAAGGTTTGGCAGGTGGCATTGACGAAACCGCAGGTGAAGCCATCGATTCTGCAACGAATATGGCAAAAGACCTCAATGGTGTGTTTAATGACCTCTCGGCAGATCTGAGTACAACCTTACCGAAGAATATCGATGTAAACGCACACAGCACCGTTTCAAGTGGTGTAGCAGGTGGCGCAAACGGCTTTATTCTTCAGCTTAACATTCAAAATTTCAACAACTATACGAGCGAAGACATCAGCGAGTTGACTAACGAAATTATGGCGACCACAGGGGCTTACGCACAAAGAAAAGGAGTGGTATTTGCATGAATTATTTTATTTATAACGGTATCAGTTCCAAGGATATGGGCGTTCGCATTAGCTCGAAGGACATCTTTTCCGCCCCCAAGTATGACCTCAAATTTCAGTCTATACCGGGGCGGGATGGTGACTTAATTTACTCCGAGGGCAGATACCCAAACACCTCGGTTTCTTATACTTGTTTTATCCCGGCAAAAAGCATAAAAGAGCTTGCTGACAAGGTGACTGCGATAAAGGGGTGGCTTTACACCGAACCCGACCGCTACCACACCTTGTCGGACAGCTACGATACTGCTTTTTTCCGCAGAGCAGTTTTCAATAACAAGCTCGACATTTCTGATGAAATTAACAAGATAGGGGTGTTTACAGTAAACTTTACTTGTCATCCTATGCGTTTTTCAAGCGC
>JAFOAB010000047.1 GCA_017382555.1 Clostridia bacterium | reverse complement strand
AGAGCCTCCGTACCGTCATTGCGCTTTCTTTTCCTTTTGAAGTTCAAAAGCAGTAATGCGGCAGAGGAAAAAAGAAGCAAAAACAGCACAAGCACAACGGCAAACGGAAAGCTCGTTGCATCGGCAATAAGCTTTGACGCAAGCGCCGTCACAAGCACGGCAGTAGCCGCTATCGCAGTTATTACAATCTCACGCACCGCGGGATTGCGGTTGCGGTTCTTACGGTCTGACATATATCCTCCTATTTTTTCGCAATGAATCTGAGTGATGCGGCGCGGACAACAACGTATGCGCCGATAAATGCAAGCAGGGTTATAAGATAAGTAAACAGGGGAAGCATAGCAATGCAGACTATTACAGCCGCCACGCGGATGAACGCGGGCGCACCGCTGCGAAGCATTGCAATGATGCTCTTAACACCCACGTATGCAAAGCACGGGGTGAAGATCACGCTGAAGTAGTACACAAGCAGTCCCACAGCCGTCTCCGCGCTGATGAAGATGGAGGCGAAGTAGCAAACGATGAACACGTTTGCCATAAACAGCGGAACGGAAAAGGGACGCATCGCGTACACCTTGTTGCCCGTTTTTTCCGCCATAAGCAGGAAAACTGAGCTGATACCGTAGCAAAGCACGGTAACCGCACACGCAACGTACGCGGGCAGGCTGATGATAAAGCTTTTGGCAACAGCCTGTGCCATATCGGGGGAGGCGAGAAGCAAAAGCCTTTCCTCCAGCTCCGGTGTCAGAGTGCCGAGAAGGGTGAGCGCCTCGTAGGTGGTATCGATCGCGGTGGTATAGGCGCTCTCCACGTTTTCCGTCGCACCCGCTATATACGCGTTTACGGAATCCGCCGTAAGCTCGCCCGCGCTTCTGTACACGGTAATGCCGAAGAAGCAGCAAAGCACCATACACACGCCGAGCATCATGGCAAGCACCGTTTCAAATCTTCTGTAGCGCGAGGCAACGGCAAGAGCGATCATGGCACCGCTGACAACCGCAAGCGCGGCAAGGATAACACCCTCCGCACCGAAAAGCAGAGATGTGGCAATTCCCACTGCGGGCACAATGCGCGCGGCAAACGAGCCAAAGGAGAAAATAATTCCGCAGGCAACGGAGGCAAACGCCCAAAGCGCAATTACAGCGGCAATTCCGTAAATACCGGCATTTGCCACCGCCGCACCGCCGACGATGCACACGAGGGCGCATATGCCGGATATTATATTTGCTTTGGCGGAGAGCCTTTTGACCGTCTCGGTCCTTTTCTCGCCGTTATCTTTTCCGTTTACTGCTTCGGACATTGTTCCTCCGAGGGATAGTTACCCATATTATCAAAAATAAAAATATATTATATTATAGCAATATATAATCGCTTTGTAAACATTTTTTTGAAATTTTTACCTTTGCACTTGCGCTTTGACCGTATTTGCGATAAAATATGCTCAATAATATCAAAAACGTGCAAAAGAAAGGATAAAACAATGAACTGCTACGCAAAAAGACTTGAAAAGCTTCGCGCCGCCATGGCGGCAAAGGGCTGTGACGCTATGCTTATCTCCGAGCCGATGAACGAAAGCTGGCTCTGCGGCTTTGAATATCACGACGGATATATGCTCGTTACCGCAAAGAACGCATATATAATCACCGACTCCCGCTACACCGAGGCGGCACGCGCGAATACGGGCGACGAATTTACCGTTACCGTAAACGCAACCCCCGCAAAGGTGGACGAGCTTCTTACCGCCGAGGGCGCAAAGACCCTTGCGTTTGAGGACAGAAGCATGAGCTACGCGGCGGCGGTACGCCTTAAGGACGGTGTCGGCGCGGAATGCATCCCCGCAGGCGGTCTGCTTGAGGATATACGCGAATACAAGGACGAGATCGAGTTTGATGCCATCCGCAAGGCACAGGAGCTTACCGATATGGCATTCGAGCACATTCTTACCGTGCTTAACCCCGAGATGACGGAGCTTGACGTTGCCGTTGAGCTTGAATTCTTCCTGCGCCGCCACGGTGCATCCGGCAAGAGCTTTGACTTTATCACCGTCTCCGGCGAGGCATCCTCCCTCCCCCACGGTGAGCCGAAGGCAAGAAAGCTCCGCCCCGGCTTCCTTACCATGGATTTCGGATGCATATATAACGGCTACTGCTCCGATATGACGCGTACCGTTTGCCTCGGCAAGGCGGATGCGGATATGAAGAAGCTTTATAACACCGTGCTTGAGGCACAGCTTGCTGCGCTTGCCGTTATCAAGGACGGTATGAGATGCGAGGACGTTGACAGAGCGGCACGCGAGATAATCGACAAGGAGTTCCCCGGCAAGTTCGGCCACGGACTTGGCCACGGTGTCGGCAAATTCATCCACGAGGCACCCCGTCTCTCCCCCAAGGCAGGCGATGCGATCCTCCGTCCCGGCCACGTCGTTACCGTGGAGCCCGGCATATATCTTGAGGGCAAGTACGGTTGCAGAATCGAGGATATGGTGTTTATCACTCCCGGCGGAGCAGAGGACATCACGCGCTCAAGGAAGGAGCTTATCGAGCTTTTCTAAGCAAAAACACGGCATAACGTCTCCGTTTTTTGCTCTTGCGGATAACTTTTTTGCGTTTAGCTATTGAAAAATCCGCAACAATGGTTTACAATATATCCGTATATTTATGTTCGCGGATGGGTTTATCCCTCGCAACAGCGACTGCGCCGCGAAGGACAAAAACTAAAATCTTCATGTGTCGCTGAGAAAACAGGTGTAAAATGGTAGTTGCCGGAGATTTCAAAAACGGTATAACTTTCGAAATGGACGGTCAGGTCCTTCAGGTAGTTGAGTTCCAGCACGTTAAGCCGGGTAAGGGCGCAGCTTTCGTCCGCACCAAGCTTAAGAACGTAATTACCGGTGCGGTTATCGAGCGTACCTTCAACCCCACCGATAAGTATGAGAACGCTTACGTTGACCGCAAGGAGATGCAGTATCTCTACAACGACGGCGATCTTTACTACTTCATGGATACCGAGACCTACGATCAGCTCCCCCTCAACGCAGACAAGCTTCCCGATAACTTCAAGTTCGTTAAGGAGAATATGCTCTGCAAGATCATTTCCTACAAGGGCAATGTATTTGCAGTTGAGCCTCCTACGTTCGTTGAGCTTGAGGTTTCCGATACCGAGCCCGGTGTACGCGGCGATACCGCTACCGGCGCTTCCAAGTTCGCTACTCTTGAGACCGGTGCCGCTATCCGCGT
>JAFOAB010000046.1 GCA_017382555.1 Clostridia bacterium | reverse complement strand
TCAGATAAAGGCACATAAGAAAAACGGCAAGGTTTTATACTGGCCTGAAGAAGTTGTTGTAGTTTCCGATGAATGCATCACGGAAATAACGCCTGAAGTAAAAACGGAGTATTTCTACTCCTTCATTGAGCGCGTGAACGTTGTAGGGCATGATTTTGTTTTTATTCAAATGAAAAGCCATTCCGGTGTGATAATACCCGTGCGATGCTTTGAATCAGGAGAGCAGTACAGTAAATTTATTGATTTTATAAAAACAAAATCCAATAACGTGGATATTATTGATTGTTAAAAGGAGATGGCTATGCGCGTTTACAGCGGCGTGTTTAAGCAGATATAAGACCCGAGCGAGCCGGACAAGGCTTGGTACATAAACGACCATACACTTGTTGAAACGAAAAAAGGCTGGCATTTGTTCGGCATTACGCACGATGAGCCCGCAAAGCCGCTTGAGTAAAGGCTTTGTGCGCACGCATTTACCGTTGAAGAGGTTTGAATTATGAAAAGACGGCTTTTGATTATATTTGTTACAGCGTTTCTTTTGTTATCACTTTATTCGTGCAATACCTCCGACAAGCCTCTTGAAAAGGCGGGGGAGGAGGTCATTGCCTTGATGCGGGAAATGACGGTAAGTGAGGAGTATGAAAAGCTATACGGTCTTCACTTGGATTACGGCAATGCGGTAGCAAAGCTTCGCGAGGGAGATTATACCGAGGCAAGCGCGGTATATGAGCTGGATGTTCCCGTAGGCTCTATGCTTAGCGTTGAAATGAATTCGGACAATTTGGAAGAATACGTTACCTCTGCGGCATACGTTTCTTTTGCAAGCAGAGTTAATCAAGCAGCAGGTGTGGAGGCTCTGTCCGTAGCGGCGGCGTACTCTGCGCAGATCACGTTTGTAAACACCGAGCTAAAGGAAAACACGGTCTATCTCTACGTTTTTGAAAACGGATACCCGATAACGGTTGCTTTCATCCCCGGCGAAGACGGTGCGGTGCGCGCAGTTGGTTACTTTATGCTAAACGATAGCTTGTTGGTTGAAAGTAGCGATGATATAGAAAACAGTTTGGCAGACTTGGGTGTCGTAGGTGTTAAGGCAACAAAAAAGTAAAGCACGGTGATAACAATGAAAAAAGAAACGAAATTATATAACGTTCTTTTCCCGTTTTGGATGATGATGCTGTTTCCCGTGACGTGGTGCGTGGTAATACCGGCAAATTTTGTGATAGACAGTCTTGTGCTTATCGCGGGAATGTTTATATTAAAAATTGCGGAAAAAAAGCAGTTTTTCAAAAAGCATATTTTGAAGATTTACCTTTTCGGTATGCTCTCCGACATTGCGGGCGCAGGACTTATGCTTATTATGATGCTTGGCTTTGAGCTTGGTCATTTTGGCGACGAGCTGTATATGACAGTTCCCGCGCTTCTGCTTTCCGCCGCGCTTATCTTCGTTCTTAACTACAAGGTCAGCTTCAAGGACTGCGAAAAGCCGATCCGCTTGAGAATGGCACTTATGTTTACGGTTGCAACGGCGCCGTATACCTTCCTTATACCTTCAAGCTGGCTGTACGGTTGAGTTAAGTATTTTATACTTGAGCCGAAAGCCTTGAGATCCTTCGGTCGCGGTTTTTGCGGCATCGCCTTTGCCGTCATGCTCGAGCAAAGCGAAGCATCTGCAAAGGCGTACCTATGCTCCCTCAAGGATGACACAAGGCTCCCGATTCAAATAAGTTTGAGGTGCATTATGCAAGTAAAAAACGATATTCAATACAGCGGGTATGATTGCTGTAAGCTGGATGCTTATCTGCCCGAGGAAAAGGCCCGTGCCGTGTTTCTTTACTTTCACGGCGGAAGTTTAGAGGCGGGGGATAAGAGCTGTGCATCCGTGTTCGCGCCGTATCTTTGCGAGCGCGGAATTGCGTTTGTATCTGCAAATTACAGAATGTACCCATCTGCCAAATACCCCGATTACATAGTTGATGCCGCGGAGGCGGTTCGATGGTCGCTTGAATATGCAGAAGGGATTGGGTGCGAAAGAATATTCGTCGGCGGTAGCTCTGCGGGTGCATACCTTTCCATGATGCTGTGCTTCGATACCTCGTATCTGAAGAATGCGGGCGTGGATATATCGCGCATTGCGGGATATTTCCACGATGCGGGTCAGCCGACAACGCATTTTCAGGTAATGCGCGAAAGAGGGCTTGACGGCTTGCGCATTGCGGTAGATGCGGCGGCACCGATGTATTTTGTAGGTGCGGAAAAATGCTATCCTCCCATGCGCTTTATCGTTTCCGATAACGATATGAAAAACCGTTACGAGCAAACGATGCTGATGCTTGCGGCGCTTAAAAATTACGGACACACGAACTTTGACAGCGTAATAATGCACGGCAAGCATTGCGAATACGTCCGTAAGCTTGACGAAAACGGTGAGACTGTTTTCGGTAAGATGATATATGATTTTTTGGAGAAATACCTATGATTCGCGAGGATGATAGAGAGATACTGACAGCAGAGAAGATAAGAAAAGATGAAATGGAACTTGCAAGATTTTCCCTCGGCACAAGTGCTTTGGGCACAGTTTTGTCCCTCGGTATCACAGCGTTCTTTATCGCAATTATTCCGATAGGATTTAAGGTCGGAATGGTGCTTTTCGATGTTGTTTGGAGTGCTGTGGTTGCTTTTGTAGCCGTCATAACCGTAATGGGCGGTTTGGACACGTTCGATAAGTTCAACGTTTGGCTTATGTACCGCAATTACGAATTTGACGTAGTTGAAGCTACGGTCAGTATGAAGACCGAGCGTGTTGAGGTGGAGTACTGCACTCTTTGGCGATTAAAATACAGATCAAGACACAGCGAGGCGGTAAATCACCACTATATGTTCTTCAAGGACTACGGTGAAATACGGTGTGGAGAGCGTGTCAAAGAGGGAGATGCTTTCTACCTTGCAATAAGAAAAAAAGATAGAAAGATAATGAACGCATATTCTGCGATAAGATACAGATTTAAGGGATAATTATGCTTGAAAAAATGGCAGAATTCTTTGAGGCGCGGCTTGGGGGATACGACGAGCATATGCTTACGAATATCGAGGGTGCGCGTGAGTTTTACCCGTATACGGCAAGTCTTTTGCCGAATGCGGAGGGGGCAGAGGTGCTTGATCTCGGTTGCGGTACGGGCTTGGAGCTTGAATATTATTTCCGCTTGAATCCCTCTGCAAGGGTAACGGGAATTGACCTAAGCGCGGGTATGCTTGAAGCGCTGAAGGCGAAATTTGAGGGCAAGGCGCTTAATTTGATATGTGGCTCGTATTTCGATATTCCGCTCGGTGTGGGCGTTTATGACGCCGCCGTTTCCGTTGAAAGCCTGCACCACTTTACAAAAGAGGAAAAAACGGCTCTTTATTCGAAGGTGCGCGATTCATTAAAGAATAACGGATATTTTATTTTAACGGATTATTTCGCAAATTCGGAAGAAGAGGAAAAGCTACACCGAGGCGAGCTTAGGCGCCTAAAGGCGGAGCAGGGAATAGCGGACGGTGAATTTTACCACTACGACACACCGCTGACGGTGGAAAACGAAACGGAAGCTCTGCTCGCGGCAGGCTTTTTGCGTGTGGAGATCCTAAAAAGCTGGGGTGCAACGCATTGCCTGGTGGCGCGAAAGGATAAAAAGTGAAAAAAGTAATTATAATCGGCTGCCCCGGAAGCGGCAAAAGCACCTTTGCGCGTGCGTTGGCGGATAAGACGGGCTTGCCGCTTTATCATCTCGATATGCTATACTGGAATGCGGACAGAACTACCGTTGGTAGGGAAGAGTTCCGCGCGCGCCTTGCCGAGGTAATGGCAGGGGACGAGTGGATAATAGACGGCAACTACATAAGCACGATGCAGTGGCGTATGGAATGCTGTGATACCGTGTTTTTCCTTGATATGCCGCTTGAGGTCTGCCTTGCGGGTATTGAGGCGCGGAAAGGTAAAAAACGCCCCGATATGCCATGGGTAGAGCAGGAGACGGACGATGAGTTTATCGATTTCGTCCGTGCCTTTAATGTCGAAAGCAGACCGAAAATAGTGGAAATGCTTAGCAAATATAACTCCAAGGACGTCATTGCCTTCAAAAATTATGGTGAAATTGCGGAATTTTTGGGAAAAATATAATTTTTCTGAATTTTTTGCATTTTCCTCTTGCATTTTGTGAAAACATAGTGTATAATAGGCACGTTCAAATGAATATTCTGTATGACGCATTCGGGAAAGTGCATAAGCCACCGAAGGAGTAACGCTCTCAGGTGCCCGTAAGGGTAGGGACCGAATGCCGACAGAGCTTTGGAGACACCCATTAAATTGGGGGCCGAAGGTGCAAGCGGAAACGCCAAACTCTCAGGCAAAAGGACAAAGTTAACCCAATAGGGTGTTTTTGTTTTTTTGACTGTTTGCTTTTTCGCAAGCCGTCAAATTTTTTTATTTTCAGGAGGGAAAAATGCAAGCATTTTTCGACAAGGTTGCCGCTATTAACGGCAGCGTCAACGGAGTGGTATGGGGCATATTCGGCCTTGCACTGCTCATCGGTACCGGTGTTATCGTAACACTCAGCACAAGGGTTTTCCAGATCTCTCACATTGGTCTCTGGTGGAAGAACACCATCGGAAGCCTCTTCACCAAGGACGTATTGAGGCACCGTAAGGAAAAGGGCGTTATCTCTCCCTTCCAGGCGCTTTGTACAGCTCTTGCCGCTACCGTTGGTACCGGTAACATCGCAGGTGTTGCCGCTGCTATCGCTATCGGTGGCGCAGGTGCAGTTTTCTGGATGTGGGTTGCCGCATTCTTCGGTATGATGACCAACTTCGCAGAAAACGTTCTCGGTATTTACTTCAGACGTAAGAACAGCCTCGGCGAATGGTCCGGTGGTGCTATGTACTACCTCCAGGACGGTATGGGCCGTTACTCCTACAAGGATGCCCACGGTGAGGCAACTCTTAAGACCCCCGGTAAGATCCTTGCAGTACTCTTCTGTATCTTTAC
>JAFOAB010000045.1 GCA_017382555.1 Clostridia bacterium | reverse complement strand
GGATGCATATCGCAGTAAGGACAATTTCGTAAGAGCCGTGGTAGCATCGATGGATTGTGACAATGACCATTCCGATACCCCAGCAGATTGGATTACCCCAAAGGACATACCCCATATGTTTCCGAACATCCCTTGCGTTATCGTCACAAGCCGAAATCATATGAAACCCAAGGGCGGTAAAGCGGAAAGACCTCGATTTCACGTATTCCTTGCCATAGAACCTATTACGGATGCGCTCGCATACGCGGGATTAATGAAAAAGGTACAAAACGCATTCCCGGTCTTCGATGAAAACGCTTTGGATGCTGCGCGGTTCTTTTACGGCAATTCCGACGCAGAGGTTAGTATCTACCAAGGCGCGTCAACTCTTACAAGGTTTATGGAAGACCTGGAAGCCGAGCAGATATTTGCGGAACTTGACGCTATCCCCGAAGGCAGAAGAAACAGCACGATGTCAAAAATCGCGGGCAAGCTTCTGAAACGCTACGGAGATAACGATGAAAGCTATCGTAAGTTTCTTGATTGCGCCGGACAATGCACTCTGCCTCTCGATGACACCGAGCTTTCGCAAATATGGCGTAGCGCACAAGGCTTTTATAAAAAGGTGCAATCGCAACCCGGTTATGTATCTCCCGAGGAATATGCCTCACCGCAATGGGAAGAGCCGATCCCTTTTGAACAGCGAAATTTGCCTTCGTTTCCTACGGAAGCGTTACCATCAACCATAAAGGATTACGTTCTTGCCGTTGCCGAAAGCACACAAACTCCGGTAGATATGAGCGCCTGTGCCTCGCTTGCCGTTATGGCACTCTGCTTACAAGGCAAATACCGCATAAAAGCTAAAGCCGATTGGTCAGAGCCGTTAAATCTCTTTACGGTTATTGTGGCGGAGCCTTCCGAAAGAAAGTCGCCTATCATCAACCTTATGACAAAACCGCTTAACGAGTATGAAGCTGAATACAACAGCCGAAATGCCGCCGAGCTTGAGGCAAGCAAAATGAATAAACGCATTCTTGAGAAACGGCAACGAGCCTTGGAAGATAAGGCTGCCAAAGGCAAAGCGGATAGTGGTGAGCTTGAGCAATTGGCACGACAGATTGCTTCCTATAAGGAAAGAACGCCCCTGCGCCTATACGTGGATGACATTACCACCGAAAAGCTCAACTCGGTTCTTGCCGATGGCAACGGAAAAGCCGCCATCATATCCGCCGAGGGAGGTATTTTCGATATGCTCTCAGGTATCTACAGCAAAAACGTTAACATCGACGTTATGCTCAAAGGCTATTCCGGGGACTCCATTCGTGTTGACCGTGTTGGCAGAAACAGCGAAAGCATTATGAACCCTGCGCTGACAATCCTGCTTACGGTGCAGCCAAACGTGCTTTCCGAAGTGATGCAAAACGGCACTTTCCGAGGCAGAGGTCTTACGGCAAGATTTCTTTACTGTATGCCCACCTCGCTTGTAGGTAGACGCCGATTCCACACTACACCAATTCCGCAAGAAGTGAGTTCTGCCTATGAGCGGCTTATCAAGAATCTCTTGGAGGACGAGCAATCAGGAACTCCTGAAATGATAACGCTTTC
>JAFOAB010000044.1 GCA_017382555.1 Clostridia bacterium | reverse complement strand
GCACGTGACGGACTTATCACCGTGCATATCGGCGATGAGAAGGTGATCGAAGCATACGATAACGAAGCATTCCTCTCCGGCTACACGGGCTTCTATCTCCCCGCAGGCGAAATGTACTTTAAGGACGTTACGTTCTATCAGATCGAGAAATAAGCAACCGTACACCAATACAGCTTTCGGGAGGATTTATGAACAAGCACGAACTTTTCAATTCTATAAACGAACCCTTTGCCGCAGGCTTATTTGAGTTTGAAAACGCCGCGCCGGAGATCCGCTATGCCAATGCGCTTAAGCGCTTTTGGGAGCTTGCCCCTATGCCGAAATATGACGGCGGCGAGCTTTACCCCTGCGGCAAATGCATATTCAGCCATGATACAAGCATAGGTCTGCGCCCACATTACTCAAACACGTACAGCTATAACAGGCGCGTTTTGGAGGAAAAATCCGAAGAAGCAAACGCCATCGTTCTGGAAGAGATAAGAAAGGTTTCCGGCTTTATGGGCTGGCCGCATTTTGTCGGTGGCGCAGGCTGGACCCACTCCTTTGTCAATTACAAGCGCATTCTGAGCGAAGGACTTGAGAGCTATAAAAACAGAGTTCTCCGTATGAAAAACGAGGATCTGAAAAAGGGGCTTCTTTTGACCTTGGAAGGGATCGAGATATACAGGAAGCGCTGTGTGGAGCTGCTGAAGGCCGCAAATGCACCGAGCAAGCTGATAACAGCCCTTGAAAAGGTTCCGAACACCCCTGCCGAAAGCATGTACGAGGCATTGGTTTGCATAAACTTCATTTACTACGTGGACGGCTGCGACGATATTGGAGGACTTGACAGAAATCTTCTCCCCTATTACAACGGCGAGGACATTACCCACCTTATCCGCGAGTTATTCATCCACGTGGATGCAAACGACGGCTGGTCCGGACCGCTCGGCCCAAATTATAACGAAATAACGGGGATGTGCATCAGGGCCATACACGGTATAAGACGCCCCAATCTCCAGCTGCTTGTTACCGAGGATATGCCGCAATGGGTATGGGACGAAGCCGCAAAGGCCATTGCCACGGGATGCGGACAGCCCGCGCTTTATAATTACCGACTATATATTGAAAACATCAAAAAAAGGCTGCCCGAGGTAACCGAGACAGACCTTGAAAGGCTTGCTTTCGGCGGTTGCACCGAAACGATGATAGAGGGGCTTTCGTCGGTGGGGTCCGATGATGCGGGCATCAATACCGCCCTTGCGTTTTACGACCATATGAAAGCAGAGCTTTGTAACGCAAAAAGCTTTGAAGCTTTCTTCGAGAGCTTCAAGCTTCATCTCAAGCACGAAATAGACAAGACCATAGATATTTTAAACGAGCACAGAAGAACGCGAGCACTCTTCCGTCCCGCAATAGTCCGAAGCCTTCTTGTTGACGACTGTATAGATAAAGAGCTTGAGTTCAACAACGGCGGCGCACGCTATATGTGGAGCGTTATCAACGTTGCGGGCCTTATCAACGTTATCGAATCCCTTAACGTTGTTCGCACGCTGGTGTTTGAAAAAGAGCTTTATTCCCCGAAGGATTTTATTGACAAGCTTGAAAGCAGAGATGCGGAATTTTTGAATCACGCAAAAAAATGCCCGGCATACGGAAACGACATTGAAACGGTCGACTCTCTCGGCACGGAGCTGCTGGCGGCGATAGACGGATGCTTTGGCTCTAGAGAGTGCTTCCCGCGTGGAAAGTTTTTTATGGTTTCCAATCAGTTTACCACCTATGTCGGAGCCGGAAGGCGCGTTGGTCCGACACCTGACGGAAGAGAGGGCGGCGCACCGCTGTGCGACTCCCTTGGAGCGTTGAACGGAAAAGACGTCATGGGTCCGACCGCACTGCTTTCCTCCGTTGCAAGGCTAAAAGCGGAACGTGTTCTCGGAACCCCCATAACGAATATCAGACTGTCGAAGGAACACGTAACAAGCTTTCTTGCACCGCTTGTGCTTGCGTTCTTCGAGAAGGGCGGAATGCAGCTTCAGGTAAGCTGCCTGTCAAGGGAGGATATGCTTGACGCTATGGAGCATCCGGAAAACCACAAGAGCCTTATAGTACGGATCGGCGGATTCAGCGAATATTTCGTGCGCTTATCCCGCGAATTGCAAGAAACGGTACTGAAAAGAACCGAGCATTAAAAGTAATTGAGCCCCAAATGCATTTGACCATTTGGGGCTCAATTACTTTTGTTAAGCTCACGCTTTTTTGACGGGCACTGCCGTTTGTGATGCGATCTCTTTTATCCATTTTTCCGTAACCGTATCCTCGGTTATGCCAATATCGGTTATTGGATATTCCATATCAAGCTTCGCGGCCTTTCCCGCGCCCAAAGGATGGTATGGCTCGATATTTATCTCCAAAACATTTTTAAGCTCGTTTGCAACGCGAGCAATGCCGGAAAAATGCTTCGAATTATCGTTTACCGAAGGAATTATTGGGCAACGCAGGATGATCTTTTTACCCAAAGAATCAAGCGCCCGCAAATTTGACATTATTAACGAGCTTGACACGCCCGTATATTTATAATGCTCATCGGGATCCGAAATTTTGTAATCGTATAAGAAAATGTCAACGTACCGAGCAACCGACTCAAAGGCTGCCTGCGAAGCATGGCCGCAGGTCTCCATACAAACGTGGATGTCCTTTTCCTTTGCTTTTTTTAATATTTCGAGAGTGAAATCAAGCTGTGCCATCGGCTCTCCGCCGCTTAAAGTCATTCCACCTCCCGATTTTTCGTAAAACGCGATATCCTTAAGCACCTCTTCGACGATCTCGTCGCTACCCTTCTCATACCCTGTTTTTTCAAGGGCGGAGGCAAGGCATACGTCAACGCAATTTCCGCACGCACTGCAATTCTCGCGCGCAAAAATATGCCGTGCACCGACTATTTCGTGATTGCGGCACACGTCGGCACATCTTCCGCAGGAAACGCAGCGGCTGCTGTCAAGCATTATCTGCGGGCGTCTTTCCTTGGATTCGGGATTATGGCACCAAGTACAGCGCAAGGGACATCCCTTCAAAAACACCGTCGTTCTGATCCCCGGGCCGTCGTTTACGCAAAAACGCTGTATATTAAATATCGTTCCCATCATGATCACCTCAACTACCACGATTTTATCACACTCCCACCAAAAAGTAAATCCCAACAAACAAAATTCGCATATAGCACGCCACACTTTACCATTTGTGTTGACTATTCTCTGCCAAAGTGCTACAATCTACTTAACACGTAAACGGAAGTGATCTGATGAAAAAATCTCTTGTGCGCGGCGCGGGCGCAAGCCGCGAGCTGATAGAGGGCCCAATTTGGAAGGGGCTTATCGCCTTTGCCTTCCCCATATTCCTCGGCAACCTCTTTCAACAGCTTTATAACACCGCCGACACGCTGATCGTCGGCAATTTCATAGACAAGCAGGCGCTTGCCGCCGTAAGCTCGTCCGGAAATCTGATTTTCATGATAGTCGGACTTTTAAACGGCATTGCAATGGGCGCAGGCGTTATTATTGCCAAGTTCTTCGGTGCGAAGGACGAGGACGGGATGCGCCGCGCCATACATACGGATATCGCCTTCGGCCTTGTGGGTGGACTTGTTCTTACAGCAATCGGCGTAGCCTTCACCCCTCACATTTTACGCTGGATGGGTACACCCGACGACGTACTGCCAAGCTCCATCATATATTTCCGCACGTATTTCTACGGTGTGCTTGCCTCGTTTATGTACAACATTGCAACGGGAATTTTGCACGCGGTGGGCGACAGCAAGCATCCGCTTTACTACCTTATCGCGGCATCTGTCACGAACGTGCTGCTCGACCTGCTGTTTATCGCCGTATTCAAATGGGGTATCGCCTCTGCCGCGGCGGCAACCGTAATTTCCCAGTTTATCAGCGCGTTTTTTGCTCTGCGCCGCCTGATGACGGTAAACGAAAGCTACCGCGTCAACCTGCGCGAGATACGCTTTGATATGCCGATACTGAAAAGCATCATCCGCTTCGGTCTTCCCTCCGGTGTGCAGAACTCCGTTATCGGCTTTGCAAACGTAATGGTGCAGAAGAACATCAATATCTTTGAAAG
>JAFOAB010000043.1 GCA_017382555.1 Clostridia bacterium | reverse complement strand
GTCGGTAAGCTCGATGCCGTACTTAGCGAAGTCAGAGCCTACAACACCCATGGAGTAGGGGATAACGTACATGGTACGTCCCTTCATAGAGCCCTTGTAAAGCTTGGAAAGCTTCTCGTAGCACTCCTTGGGGTCCATCCAGTTGTTGATGTTACCTGCATCCTCCTTCTTAGAGGTGCAGATGAAGGTTCTGTTCTCTACACGTGCAACGTCGTTGATTGCGGTGCGGTGCAGATAGCAGTTGGGAAGAAGCTCCTCATTGAGCTTGATGATCTCGCCGGTTGCGCAAGCCTCAGCGCGAAGCTTTTCAGCCTGCTCCTCGGTGCCGTCGATCCATACGATGGAATCGGGAGTGGTCATAGCGGCCATTTCGCTTATCCACTCGTTAATGTACTTGTTCTGTGTCATAGCGTCTCCTTTGTTTATGTATATTGTTTATTTTTTATCAAAGTGAATTTATCCAACCTTTGCCGTTTGATATTATATCTTGCTTTTGTCAAATTATCAAGGGGTATTTCACTTTTTTGCCGAAATTTACGTTTTGTTCAAATATATTTGCCCCTTCCCGTTGAAAACTGTGTACTTTTTATGTATAATAATTTACAATGCTTTATCTTGTGAAGGGTGGATGCTTGTGGAACGTATTTTTTCCGCATTAAAGCGCAATCTCGGATTCGCCTTCGGGCGTGTGTTCCGCGGGTGGCGAGAGTATTCGTGGTTTTTTGCCGCACTTTTTATTATCCAAAGCGCGTTGTGTCTCGTTGCCTTTTCCTTTGACAGCACGCTTGTCTCCCGCTCCGGCGGTAAAACGGAGGGAGATGCGTGGCACGTTTGCTATATGGAGCTGAATGACGAGCAAAAGGACGTTATCCTCGGTATCCGTCCCTCCCGTGCCGCACGCGGATATTACGAAAAGGCGTTTATGAAAACGCGTACTGTAAACGGAGAGTTGCGCTGTGACGTGTACATACGCTTCACAAAGCCCGATTACGAAAAGGCAAGGGAATATCTTGCGCACGACGTTGAGCGATTTCTGGGTATGTTTGATGACGACGGCTCGATCTCCGTAAGATATTCGCCCGAATATAAGCTTTATCTTGCACAAAATGACAGTAAGGGGCTTACGCTTCTCGGCTTTGGCGTTGCCTTTGCCATTTCTCTGCTTTTCCTTTGCGTGCTTTACGGCATTCGGACAAGGCAGGAAAAATTCGTATTCGGAGTTTACATAACGTGGGGTGCGGATACGCGCAGACTTGCGCTCACCTCCGGCACCGAGCTGTTTGTGTGTGCGCTTACGACGTTTTTGCCCGCCGCGATATGCGGTGCGATGGCATCCGCCGCTTGTGCGGCACTTGCGGGCGGAGTGTTCTACCTGAAGATCAGGCTGTGCTTTGCGGTGCTTGTGTGCGTTGCCGCCGCATCCTTCCTTGCCGCTTATATCAGAACGCGTGCGCTCTCTCTTTCCTCCACGGCATCTCTTCTTGCCTCAAGCCGCGGTGCGGATATCGTTTCATCGCACAGAGGCTCCGTTATGTCTGTGCGCAAGAGCTTTCCTGCGGGCTATGAGCGCCTTTCGCTTTGGCGCTTCAGGGGCTTTATCATCTCGACTGCGCTTTCCTTTGCACTGTGTGCCGCGGTGTTCTTCTTTGCCGTAACGTGTGCCGACTCTCTTGAAAAAAGCAGAGCGCATCTTGCCGAATACGGTGCCGAATACACGCTTACGCTTGACGATAGTGCCGATCACGCGGTAGCGTATGAGGGACTGATGAGCATTGACGGTGTGCTGCACGTCACGGAGGAGGCGGAGTTCGAGGATGCGCGCTTCTACTCGCATCTCATTTCAATGCAGACCTCGTCCGTTAAAAAGCGCGGACTTGCCGCCGCAAACCCATATCTTGACGGGGAGAGCCTTACGGATTACTTCCGCATTTATGCTTGCGATCCCACCACCGCCATAAGCCTTGCTGACGTTTACGATATGGATGGAGACGTTACCGACTTTGCGGACGGCTATGACGTTATCGTCGGTGAAACGTCGGAGAATGCCACCGCTTACTCCTTTAAGCCGGGCGATAAGCTTACCGTGTGGATATACGTAAATGCCCGCGGTACGATAGAGGACGGCTCTGCGGGGGTATACAAGATATCCCAGATGGCGGAAAATTATATCTACAAGACAGTAACCCTTACCGTAAAGGCGGTTATTAAAAACGCACCATCCGCAAATTCCGGCTTTGCGCTTTACGTGTCGGACGGGCTGTACGCACAGCTTACCGGCAAGGTGCCTACTCATACGGTGCTTGACATTGCCGTTGATTCGGAAAGCAATGCCGCAGCAGAAATAAGGGCGCTTAATGAATTCTGGTCGCTCGGCTCGCTTGAATACACGGGCACACAGACCGATACGTCTAAAAAATCCGCCGAGGCATGGGCGGAAACGCTTGTCTTTACCGCTTATGCCGTCGTTGCAATATCCGTGCTTCCGCTTCTTTATTCGCTTGCGCTCTTCTACCGCAAGCGCGCGACGGAGATTGCGATACTGCGTGCCATGTTTGCGGAAAACAGAACGATAGTTAAGCTGCTTCTTTGCGATATTCCCGTGTTCTTTGCCGCGTGCGTGCTTATCAGCCTGCCGCTGTGCTTTGCCTCGGTTAAATGCGCCGCCGCGTTCTGCGACCGCGTGTTGCCGAATATTTTCTTTGCCGATCTGCCCGTTATTACCTCGGCAAGCCCGAGCATCGTGCTGTTTACGGTAATTCTCGTCGCCTCTCTTCTGTCCGTTGCCTCGTCTGTGCTTGTTTACTGCGCGAGAGCCACGGGTGACCCGGAGGCGGATGAAAAAAATCTTTATGCGGAGTGATGTTATGTCGGAATATATTCTTGAAGCTGTAGATGTTATAAAGCATTATAAGCAATACGATCAGGTCGTTTATGCCTGCAACCGCGCAAGCCTGAAGGTAAAGGACGGGGAGTTCGTTGCCATTGTCGGCTCCTCCGGCTCCGGTAAAAGTACCTTCCTGCATATCTGCGCGGGACTGATGCGTCCGAATGACGGTAAGGTAAGCATACGCGGTACGGATATTGCAAAGCTGAAGCCCGATGCGCTTGCGCGCTTCCGCGGCAACCATATCGGCATAGTTTTCCAGAACCACAATCTGATACCTCAGCTCACGGCGCTTGAAAACATACTTGTGCCCACCGTTATGTGCGCAAGGGAGGATCACACCTACGAGGAGCATCTCAAAAAGCTTGTTGCGGCGCTTGATCTTGAAAATCGCCTGCATCATTTGCCCTCCGAGCTTTCGGGCGGTCAGCAGCAGCGTGTCGCTCTTGCACGCGCGCTAATCAACCGTCCGCAGATACTGTTTGCCGATGAGCCTACGGGAAATCTGGACAGAAAAAATTCCGAGGAGGTCCTTCGCCTCTTTACGGAAACGAAAAACCTTCTCGGGCAAACGCTTGTGGTCGTTACTCACGACATGACGGTAGCGGACTGCGCTGACCGTGTGCTTGAAATGCGCGACGGAGTGCTTTACGAGCTGTGATCAGTGTTTTTTCGCAAGCTTTACCGCTATCATTGCGATAAATAGCGTAACACCCAATACTAT
>JAFOAB010000042.1 GCA_017382555.1 Clostridia bacterium | reverse complement strand
GTGGTCTTGGGGTCAAGCGCACTTGTTGCCTCGTCGCACAGCAGGACCTTAGGATCCGTTGCAAGCGCACGGGCAATTGCAATTCTCTGCTGCTGACCGCCCGAAAGCTGTGCGGGGTAAGCCTCCGCCTTATCGGGCAGACCTACCGTTTCAAGCAGCTCAAGCGCGCGCTTTTTCGCTTCCGTCTTTTTAACTCCGGCAAGCTCCAAAGGGAACATAATATTCTTAAGGCAGGTACGCTGCATAAGCAGGTTGAAGCCCTGGAATATCATGGTTACGTTGCGGCGCACGCTGCGAAGCTCCTTTTCGGAGAGCGCACCCATATCAACGCCGTCGATAAGCACCTTGCCGTCCGTCGGACGCTCCAGCATATTAATGCAGCGCACAAGCGTGCTTTTGCCCGCACCGCTCATACCGATGATGCCGTAGATATCGCCGTCGTTTATTGTAAGAGAAACGTTTTTAAGAGCTTCAAAGGAGCCATCGGCTCCTTTGAAAGACTTTGTTAGATTTTTAATTTCAATCATTTGCTCTTGATGGCATCAAGGGTAGTCTGCTTACCGCCGTAAATGCCGAGGGGCTCTACGTGGATAGCGCCTACAGAAACAAGCTTGGTGCCGTTTTCCTTGTTAAAGTCCTGAAGATAGGGGAGGTGCTGGAAGTAGTTTGCATCGATCTCGCCATCGTTTACAACGTTGTTGGGGATAACGTAATCGGAAAACTCCTTGATTTCAAGGGTGATACCCTTCTCGGCAAGAATATCCTTAACAACCGCAAGGATCTCCGCGTGAGGAGCGGGAGAAGCCGCAACGGTGATCTTGGTGCCGTTAAGAGCCGCGTAATCTACGGTATCATCAAAGCCGTTGCCGGGGTTTTCAACAACGGAAACAACAGCGCCCGCATACTTCTCGGTAATGAAATCCGCAACCTTCTTGGAGGAAAGCGCAGCCATAAGAGCCTTGATCTTGGGCTCGTTTTCATTGCCTTCCTTTACCGCAACGATGTTGGAGTAAGCGGAAGCGGCACCCTCCACAGCGAGGGACTTCTCAACGGGGTTGATGCCTGCGGCAATTGCGTAGTTGGAGTTGATTACAGCGTAGTCAACGTCCTGAAGAACGCGGGGAAGCTGAGCTGCCTCGGTCTCCTTAAATGTAATGTTGTAGGGGTTTTCAACGATATCGCGGATGGTAGCGGAAATGCCCGCGCCCTCTCTAAGCTTAATGATGCCGTTAGCCTCAAGAAGAAGAAGCGCACGTGCCTCGTTGGTGGTATCGTTGGGGATAGCGATGGTAATACCCTTGTTACCGCAAGCGGCAAGGGTGAATGCAGCGGCAAAAACGAAGAGAGCCGCAAGTAAGAGGGATACTATCTTTTTCATTTCTTTTCTCCTTTGATATTAATCGGGAATGCCGTTTATTCTGCTTTTTTGCGATTTTTACCCGCAAAAAATCTGTACCAAGAAACAGCAACTGAAAGCATATTGAACACCTCTGTCAGTATGCCGGCTACGGCAAGGCTACAGATGTTATACGTCAGCCACATGGGCGAGCATATAAAGAAGTTCATCTTGCGGATAAAGACCGCATCCGCATTCCATATTGCATAAGTAAATATAATCATCGCAACGGGCGGGATAAGCGATACGATACCGTCATAGGTAATGGCACCGACCACCGCAAAGGCGAGGCAAAAGCCCCAGAACCAAACGGAGGCAAGCGGTGCCGTTCCGCGCTTTTCACCGGGCAGAGCCCCGTTTTTATCGCGGAAATATACGGCAATTCGCAAAAGAGCGCCGATAACGTTGCAAACACAGCCGGCATAAGCACCGAGGAACACAAACTGCAGCGCAAACAGCACACTTGATACCGTCTGCATAATAAGCAGCCTGCGTACGTCCTTAAACTGGAAGGACGAAACGATGATGCATGCGGCAACCGTGCCGAATACTTGGGAAATAATGAAGGACATTTTTACTCTTCCTCTGCTTCCTCATCCACAGGCTTCAATACGACGGAAAGCTTCATTACGCGCATATCCGCCATCTCGGAAATGAGGATAAAGAGATTTTTGTACTCAAAGCTATCGCCCTCGTGGGGGTCACCCTCCAGCATTTCGATAGCCCAACCGCCAACGGTTGTGTAATCGGATTCAAAATCACGAACGCTGATATCAAGCGCCTCAAAGAAATCGAACACGCTCATATCTCCGGAAACCTCGTAGGTGTTTTCACCCGTTTCAACAAGGTCATCCTTTATCTCGTCGCTTTCGTCCCAGATCTCGCCAACGATCTCCTCAACAATATCCTCTATGGTTACAAGTCCGAGGGTTCCGCCGTATTCGTCGGTAACTATGGCGAGGTGGAGCTGACGCAGACGCATCTGCCTCAGTGCCGCAGGGAGCTTCATTGCCTTATGGAAGAAGCACGCATCCATAAGCATATTGGCGATATCCACGTTCTCCGCACCCACTTTGGATACCTTTTTGAAGTATCTGTTAAGGGAAAGCACACCGACGATGTTATCAATGCTGTCGCGGTATACGGGAATACGGGAGAAGGTGGATCCCATTGCCTTTTCGAGTATCTCCTCGGGCTCATCGTCAATATCTATCGCCAGCATATCGCGACGGGGGGTGACGATCTCACCGAGGTTGGTTTCGGTAAATTCGATGGCAGACTGCATCATTTCGCTGCTGCTCTCGTCTATAACGCCCTCTTCCTCGCTCTTTTCAATAATGCTGACAAGCTCCT
>JAFOAB010000041.1 GCA_017382555.1 Clostridia bacterium | reverse complement strand
TGCCCGAAAGTCCCGTCTCACCAATACCGCAGGCCTTTGCCGCTTTTCCGAAGTCAATTATAACGTCGGGCTCGGGCTTGCCGGGGTCTACGGGTACTGCGTGGATAAGCTCGTAGGTATCCATAACCTCGGGGTTGGTGGTCTTATCGCCCTTTATGCGAAGGTTGGGAACAGACTTCTGCAAGCAAGCGTCGTACCCTTCGTCCTCGATCATTCCGCCAATCTTGAGCAAAAAGATCTCCGCCAATTCCTCGTCGGGATATTTTACACCCAAGGTGGTATATGTATAATACTGAACGTCTCTCTGCATTGTATTGAAAAGTGCTTTGGGCACTACGAAGCCAAAGCCTATAATGCACTTAGCATTGGGTAGTATCTGTCTGGGGTCACGCTGAGGGTCTACCTCGTCGTAAACTCTTCCGATTCCGCAAACGCTTGCTCCAAGCTCACGCGCCTTCGCCTTTATCATTTCACTTGTAAGCATTTATCTTTCCTCCTGTTCAAAATATCTCTTCTCTGTATTTTCGATAGAGGTGTTTCTGTTTTCCACCACGATCACGTTTGCATCTTCGCTGACAACAATATGGTGCCAAACACCGACGGGAACGGTATAAACAGAGCCTTGCTCCATCTCAACGGCTTCACTTTCTGTATAAAGAGTTGCCTTTCCCGATACAAGCACGAACACCTCGTCTGTAAGCAGATGTCGTTCCATCTCGCCAAGACGGGAAAAACGCTCGTTGTAGTGAAGCATTCCAACCTTCCATTCTCCATACTCCGCGGCGACCTTAAAGCCCTCAGAGAAGTGCTCAAATATCTTTATCTGTCCAGCTTCCATGGCTTGCCCTTTCTAAGCGGCTCCTTGAAGCGGTCTTCCATACAGCCGCCCTTCTTTTCAAGCATAGACACACATCCGCGAATACAACCGCCGCACTTTGCCATGTTGTATCCTACCCAGCTGGGAAAATACTTCTGGAGTGCTCCGTAGACCTTCATTATCTCCTTTTCATCGGCAACGTTGGTCTTTCCTTCAAGCAGGTCAAGATCGCCGTTTTCGTTTGCGTCAAAGACCTCCTTGGGAACGAAGGGGTTATAATATCTGCCCGCATGGGTGTAGAAAGCGTAACAACGCCACATATCTATGTCACCCCATTCGCAGATCTTGCCGTCGAGATCAACTCTGACAGTCTTACCCGAATTGATTGCCGGAATACATCCGCCGGGGCACTCGCGCACGCAAGCTCCGCACTTACGGCAAAGGGGCTCGCCGCTATACATTTCGTCATATTCAAGCTCTGCATCGGTAAAGAGGAATGCCACTCTCTGGAGAGGTCCAAACTGTGGAGTCAAAAGCATTTTACTCCAGCCTATCTCACCAAGACCGCAGGCAACCGCAACAAGACGGAACTGAAATTGCAGGTCGGGTGCTACGTTATCGTCTCTTGTAGGGCGGGTAAACTGCACGCTTCTGTGGTGCGCCGTCGATGTCTTTGCGTTTTCGTTGATCTCGATCTGCTCCTCGGGAGACAGTGTGTTTCCGGGGCTTCCGTCCATATCGGAAACGCTTCCGCGAGCACCTGTATTACGGTAAACGAACGCCTCGTAGCCCTCGTCCTCGATAAGCTTTCCTACATGGTAAAGCACCGCGGGGGCAAATATCTCGTTGATTCCGCCGTAAGCCATAGAAGGATACTGATAGAACTGGGTTCCCTCCTCAATTCCTCTCTGAACACCACGAGGAATACGGAAAACAAATCCGATCACGCTCTTGGCTTCGGGAAACAGGAATTTGGGGTTCATGTCGTCGGGCGCACCGGCAAGACGCGAGATCGGTGCGATACCGCAAGCGTCCGCTCCGGCTTCCAAAGCGACTTTTTTGATCATTTCACTTGTCAACATTTCTCTCTACTCCTTATATAAAATTATTTTTTCGAATTTATACCTTTGCCGAGGGATCATCGGCAAGCTTTACGCAAGCGCGCTTCATTACATCGGCGCAATACGAGCATTCCTCGCAATTTTTATCGCAGGACATAACGTGCTTTGCAAAGTTCTCATCGAAGTTCGCATTTTCAATGTAGCTGGGATAAAAAGCTCCGCTGTGATTGGGCTCAAGCAGCTCCATCACCGAGCCGATATATTTTTGGGCTGTATACGCGCCCAAGACTCTTGCGGGCGCGCTGTTGACACGCGTTGCAAGCTTGACGGCGGGAACGAGCCC
>JAFOAB010000040.1 GCA_017382555.1 Clostridia bacterium | reverse complement strand
GGTGTATGACACGCGCGAGGAGGCTCTTGCGGCTCTTGATACGAAGCTTGGTAACGCGCCGGTAAACGAGGATAAGCTTTTTAATTAAAAGCCGCCTGTCATTCTTTGTGCTGTCCGCTTAGATTCTTCAGTCGCTGTCGCTCCTTCAAGAATGACAAAAGCGGACAGCGCGAGGAGGCTCTTGCGGCTGTTGATACGAAGCTTGGTAACGCGCCGGTAAACGAGGACAGGCTTTTTGGCGAATAATATTGTATTTCGTATGTTTATGTGCTAAACTGTAAAAAGATACAGTTTATTATCTGTTAAGAGGGAAGTATATGTACAGAATTGCTTTGGTACAGAATACGTCGGAAATGCGCAGCTACTCCTTTGCCGACCTCCGCGCACCGCTTGCGGAGATGGGCTTTGACGTTGTGCACTTCACAAGCGAGAATATCGGTAGCCTTGATACGGAGCTTTCGCACGGTATTGACTGCGTTGTGTTTGCCTCCAACTCGCTTCACGATGATGCGCTTAAATCCCACGTGTACGGCGAGGAGTTTTGCCGTGCGTTTGAGAAATATCTCGAGAACGGTGCTGTGCTTGTTATGCACCAATATAAGCTTGCTGTGAAGGCAGAGGATGCGGATTGCGTACCCACGTTGCCCTTCCTTGGCAAGAATATAAGGCTTATAAAGGATTCGCGCACCAAGGAGGAGCGTGAATCGGATGAGCGATGCTATCTTGCCGCTCCGCAGGGCAAGGCGTACCTCAGCTTCCCGAACGTGGTATCGCCCGCAGAGACGTTTGCGCATGCCATAGGCTGTCCCGGTATCCCCGGCGATTACTCCATGATACTTGAGGGTAATGAAAACGAATGGCTGACGGTAATGACGGATGCGCAGGGCAGGGGCGTTATCAAGCGCGCGGTGGATAAGAAGATAGTTTTTTCCTCCGTTATGCTCGATTATCAGCGCCATCTCAAGCTGCTTGAAAACGTACTTGTTAACCTGCTTACCTCCAATATGTCTCTTGCGGTTTTCAAGGAGCGTGCCGAAAACAATCTCGGCTTCAGCTACTTCTTAAATCATCTTGAAAATCAAAAGCTTTATTTCAAGCACTATTCCGCGGACGAGCGCGAATATATGCTTGAGAATATAAAATGCGGTGTGCACAGCGGTGTGCTTGTCGGCAGCGGAATGATGGAAAGGCTGACGGACGAGGATCTGCGTGCCATTGATATGGCGGGCGTTAAGCTTATCAAGCTTCGCGATCGCAAAAATGACGGAGACGACTTCTTTGAGGTTCATTCCGTTGATAAAACAAGCTGTCTGAATTTTGCAAGAGCAGAACGCGAGGTTCAGGAGGAGCTTGCAAAATCCTCAAGGGAAAGCAGCTTTATGGTGCGTGTGGACCTGCTTTCCGCGCTTTCCGAGTTTAAGGGGCTTTGCCGCGGTGAGTATACTGCGGATAAGCTGGAGGTGCTTCTTTCCGATGCAAAGCGCCGTGTGGACGATTCGGGCAACGGATCGTATGATGATACGTTCGGTGCAACCTGCAGAGTGCTTTGGCTGTTTTACACCTTCCTCGGTGCGGAGGATGAATATACAAGGCGCGTATATAAGTACGTTTCGGAATGTGACGTGTGCCGTAATGCCGCAAGGGAAAAGCTGGATAAGTACAATATGCTTTCTCTCTTTGAGGCAAATAGAGCGGAATATCTGCGCGCTAACTGCGCACCCATCATCAACGCAACGGATATTGATGATATAAACGAATACGATATGCTTATGCTGCTTGACATAGCGTACACTACGGATGATACCGCGCTTACCGAGAAGCTTGTGGGCTATGCGGAGAAGCATATAGACGGGCATCACGTGGGCTTTGGCATTTATGCCGCCGCGGTTACGGCATCTCGCCTAACGGATATTTATCAGTGCCTCTCCAATCGAAGCGATGCGGTAAGCTGTGATATTTGCCGCAGGATCGAGAGACTGCTCTTCGATCTCATCAAGTATTTTAACTCCGATTCATACATATGCAGTCGTGTGGACGAAAGGCTTCGCGTTGCGTGTGCGCTTTATAAATTTGAAAGCGTTACATCGTTCCCCGTTGCCGACCTTGCGGAGCTTCTCTTCAAAACCGGAACCTTCCCCAAGGAGAAGTGCGAGCAGGAGGGGTACATTGATTCTTATCAGAGTGTAAGGCTGAAAAACGACAGCCTCTATCTGGAAAAGGAAAGGCTTGCGCAAGAGTGCGCCGGAATGGAAAAAAAGGTAAGCGAGCTGAAGCGGGAGGTAAGGCATAAGAGCCGCCTTGAGATAGCCCTCTATCTTGCACTTTTCGTTTGTGTCGTTGCTATTTATCTGGTAGTCGATCTTACTATCAAACTTGTGGATCTGGGTGAGCCGATTGTCGATAATATGATAGAAAAGGCGGTAAACTGGTGGCCCGCATTCGTCGGTGCGATCATTATTCCGTTTGCAAAGCATATTATTAAGCGTTTTTCAAAGAAAAAGCAAAAGTAACGTTATAAAGGAGAACCAATGGCGGTTTTGGGATTTTTGTTTGCCTTGCTTGATTCCCTCAGCAAGGCGGTTGATACCCTTTTAAACAAAAAAATAATGCGAACCCGTTCCGCCGAGGAGCACACGGTGCTGAGGATAATGTTCGTTATCCCCATCTTTTTCATCGCGTCGCTCTTTAACTGGCGGCTTGATGCGGAATGCATAGGTCTTCTGCTGCTCTACGGTGTGCTTGAGGCGGTAAATATTTTTACCCATCAGCTTGCAGTAAAGCACTCCAATGCCGTGCACGTGGAGATGATAGCGAAATCAAAGGTGCTTCTTGCAATGATAGTATCCTTTGTGCTGGTTATCGACACGCTTTCCCTTGGCGGAGTTATCGGTATTGCGGTGTTCGTTATCGGCGCCGTGCTTACCATCAACTTCCAAAGCAAGAATGATGACAGAACGGGCGCGGCGGGTATAATCTTCGAGATAATCTCCGTTATTTCGCGTACGTTCAAGCCGTTCATACTCAAGACCTGCGTGAAGCGCGGACTTATCTCAAACGAAACCATGCTTTTCTTCAGTATGGTGATTGCGCTTCTTATTCTGCTTGCTGTTCTAAGACCTCGCATTGACGTGAAAAACGTGCCCGTGAAGCCGTATTTTGCGCAGGCGGCAATGGTTGCCGCAGGAATGATCCTATCCGGCTGGGCAGTTATTTATGCCAATATCGTTATCGTAAATGCGATAGAAAGTATGTCCGTATTCTTCGTTATGCTGATATCCGCAGTGCTGTATAAAAAGAAATATACCGCGCTCTCGGCTATCGGATGTGCGCTTTCGGTTATCGGAATTATTATCTCTATATTATTATGAGGAGTGGAAATATGAGAAAGTATCTTTTGCCAAACGAGGGTCAGTTCTACAAAGCTAATTTGCATTGCCATACCACCGTGTCCGACGGTAAGCTTCCGCCCGAAATAGTAAAAAAGGTGTATAAGGAAAAGGGCTACTCCGTTGTTGCATTTACCGACCACGATCTTATGCTCCCTCATCCCGAATTAAAGGACGAGGAGTTTCTCCCCCTCACGGGCTATGAGATGGAGTTTACCGAGCCCGTTGCGGCACCCGGCTTCTCAAAGCGCACGGCGCATATGTGCCTCATCTCCCCCACCGAGAGTGATACGAAGCAGGTGTGCTGGCATAGGGAAAAATATCTCTTCGGCAATGCGCCCTATTATAAGGACAGAGCGATGTTTGATGAGTCTCTTCCGGATTTTGAAAGAGAGTATTCCGTTGAATGCGTAAATAAGGCCATTGCACTCGCAAAGGAAAGCGGATTTTTCGTTACCTACAATCATCCCGTTTGGTCAAGAGAGCATATCGAGGATATAGTACGCTACGAGGGTATGGATGCTATGGAGATAGCAAATTACTCCTGCCTTGTAGGCGGATATGAGGATTACGTTCCGTGGGTATATGAGGAAATGTATCGCCATGGCAAGGATAAGCTTTACGTTGTTGCGGCGGACGATAACCACAACGTTCATCCCCTCGGCCACGCACGATTCGATTCCTGCGGCGCGTGGGTAATGATAAAGGCGGAAAGCCTGACGTATGAGAATATCTTTGCGTCTCTTAAGAATGGAGATTTCTATGCCTCCCGCGGACCGGAGATAAAGGAGCTGTACGTGGAGGACGGAAAGCTGTACGTAAGCTGCTCCGATGCGTTCTCCATCAAGGTGCATTGCCCCCTCAGAAAGGGCCGCTCCGTATATAATTACACCAAGGCAGGCGACGTTATCAATTCCGCGGTTATCCCGATAACCAAGGATGACGGCCGCATCCGCGTTACCGTAACCGATATGCGCGGCAATACCGCGGATACGCGTTATTATTCCGTGGATGAGCTGCTTGACTGATGGCGGAAAAGGATTTGCCGAAAAGGAAAGGCACAAGATGGCAGGGGTATGATTACGGTTTGGCAGGAATGTACTTTGTAACAATCTGTGTGCGGGACCGTAGACCGATATTGTCTGAAATTACCGTAAAAGATAACGATGACGAGGTAGGGGAGGGGCTTGCTCCTCCCGCGATCCTTGATCGATCATTTATGTGTGCAAATGTTGTTTTGAAGCCCTGCGGCGAGATTGCAAAAGAACAGTTGCTTGCCTTAGAAAAGCGGTATACCGGATTGAAAATATCCGATTACGTAATAATGCCGGAGCATATTCACGCGATAATTATAGTGCCCGAAGGGGCGGGAGGAGCACGCCCCTCCCCTACGCTTAATGATGTCATTTGTGCTTTTAAATCCATAACCTCAAAAATGTGCAAGGAAAAATGCGGAGTTGAAAAAATGTTTCAACGCTCGTATTTCGACCACATAATCCGCGATGCTGATGACTGCCGCAAGCATAAAAACTACATATCGGATAATCCGAGAAAACGGCTTTTGGAGGAGGATAATTCCGAAGACGAATAGCAAAACGCCCCGTGAGCAAATGCTCACGGGGCGCGTTTTTTATTCCTTTACGTATTCGGCAATATCTTCAATTTTGCAATCCAATGCACAGCAAAGCTTATCAAGCGTTTTTGTTTCAATATTTTCATTCGCTTTAAGACGGCGAACGGTTTTGCTGTCGATGCCGCATTTTTCGCGCAATGTATAGGTGGATATGCCTTTTTGCTCCATAATGATCCAAAGCTTATCGAAAATTATCATAATTGCCCTCCATAACTTGACATTATCTATTATGGGGGTCATAATCTAAATTATTAAGGGGATATAATCCCCATACATTGTCGAGGTGTGTATGGAATTATATAAGGATATATTGGTGAGAATGTTGAGAAGCCGGTTGGTGGAGGTGAAGTTTACAAATTGTACGATAGACCCGAATGCAGCAGTTGAAATGACGTGTTACAATATGCTCAAACAAATAAAAGCAATAATAGAGGACGAAAGCCTTGAGGATTCGGAATGCTTTCAAAAAATTGAGGAAATAGTAAAAACATTTGAGTTGTTTGGAAGCGACGGAGGGTCAAGACACGATTTTTGATAACAAACGCCCCGTGAACGGCAGTTCACGGGGCGTTTTGTTTATTAGAGCAGCTCGATGCCGCGCTTTAAGAATTCATTTCTTACCTCGGGGGACCAATAGGAGGACTGTACCTCGCCTATGTGCGCCTTGCGGAGGAAGAACATACACATTCTGGACTGGCCGATACCGCCGCCGATGGTGAGGGGGAGCTTATTATCAAGCAGAGCCTTATGGAAGGGGAGATTCGTTCTTTCCATACAGCCGCGCTCCTCAAGCTGGGAAAGGAGAGCCTTGCGGTCAACTCTGATACCCATGGAGGAAAGCTCGAGTGCTATATCAAGCACAGGGTAGTAAACGAGGATATCGCCGTTTAATGACCAATCGTCGTAGTCGGGTGCGCGTCCGTCATGGGGCTTGCCGGACTTCAGCTTGCCGCCGATCTGGGCGATGAACACCGCGCCGTGCTTTTTTGTGATCTCGTATTCTCTCTGCTTCGCGGTAAGCTCGGGGTACATATCCTCAAGCTCCTGCGAGGTGATGAAGAATATATGCTCGGGCAGGAGACGGTCGATGAACTTATACTCCTGCGCTATGTATATCTCGGTGTGGTGGAGGGCGCCGTAGATGTGTCTTACCGCGCGCTTGAGGTAATCAAGGGTGCGATCCTCCTCGGTGATGACCTTCTCCCAGTCCCACTGGTCAACGTAGATGGAGTGGATGTTATCCGGCTCCTCGTCGCGTCTTATCGCGCTCATATCGGTATAAAGGCCCTCGCCCTTTTCAAAGCCGTAGCTTTCAAGTGCCATACGCTTCCACTTTGCAAGGCTCTGCACGATCTCAAAGCTCTCGCCGGAGAAGATATCAAAGCCAACGGGGCGCTCCACACCGCTTAGGGTATCGTTAAGACCGCTGTCGGACTGAACGAAAAGGGGCGCGGAAACACGGGTGAGGTTCATTGCAATGGCAAGATCTCTTTCAAAAAAGTCCTTTACCTTTTTAATTGCAACCTGCGTCATACGCAGATCAAGTGCGGGCGTGTAGCCCTCGGGTATATAAAGGTTTTTCATAATACACTTCCAAAAATCAAATATACAAATATACTTGATTATTCTATCACCATTGTTGGCGACTTGTCAATATAAATGTTTTGCCGACCGCCGTCATCCATGAACGTAGTGTCCGCAGATCCTTCGGTCGCTTCGCTTCCTCGAGGATGACATTGCGGACACGCAGTGAAGGATCTTGCGGTCGTTTTTTATCAATATCCTCTGGGCGGGAATTCAAATTTGACCTCGCCGTTTTGCAGGGTAAGGAAAGCGTCAAACGGCTTGCCCGCCTTGGAGATAAAGCCCTTTATGAGTGCGGTTTTACCCTCGGAGAGGAGTAAACGCGCGTTCTCAAGGGAAACGGTGCGCTTGCAAATAACGTTCCTAAAGCCGAATTTACAGCCGTTCTCGCGGTAATTGCCGCATCCGTAGCCAAAGGTGGTACGGCGCACGTCACCGCCGCAAAGGGGGCATTTTCCCACGATATCACCCATTATTCCGTCATCGCTGTCGGTTGGCAGATTCTTTTGGTCAAATACCTCGGCTATCTCCGTTTCCGCTATTTTTACGCTGTCTCTAACCTCAATCTCGCCCCTAAACACCTTTTTAAGCGCCTTGCCGAGCTCTGCGGTTTTATACTTGTCCATCGAAATGCCCATACGGATAAGCGATTCGATAAGGAATTCGCCGCCGGGAAGAATGTGGTACACGTCCTTTTTCAGCTCTATGTAGCCGCTTTTCTTTGCGTTATCAATAATGGAGGTTCGGGTGGCCTCGGTACCAAGCTCAAGGCCCTCGAATACCGCGCGGTACTCCTCCTCGTCATTTTCCGTTTCAACGGCTGCCTTTTCCTCGCGGAAGGGGTTCTTGAGGTAGTTGTTAAGCGTTTCTATGGTGTAGTGCTTCGGTGGTGTGGTCTCCTTTTCCTGCGGTTGGAAGTTGATGTTTACCGTATCGCCCTTGTTAAGGGAGGGAAGCACCTTGTCCTTTTTATCGTAATCGTCGTACTTTGTCCAGCCCGCCTCGGCAATCATCATGCCCTTGAGGGTGAATTCCTCAAGCTCCCCGACGGAGATGGTGATGGTGGTCTTATCCACCTTGCATTCCTCGGCACAGAAAACGGCAACAAAGCGGCGGAAAATGGCGGAATAAACCTTTCTTTCATCCTCCGTAAGGCTTTTTACGTCGGGTATCTTGTAGGTGGGGGTGAGTGCGGAATGGCTTTCTATCTTCTTATCGTCAAATATCGTTTTGGAGAATCGGAACTGCACGGGGTAACCGAGCTTGCTGACACCCTCGATTATTTTCTTCATCTTGCCCTGCTCTGCCGTTGCAAGATACTCGGAGTTGGTACGGGGGTATGTTACGTATCCGTCCTCGTACAGCTTTTGCAGAACCTCAAGGCTCTTTTCCATCGGCATCTTGTATTTTTTGCCAAGCATGCTTTGAAGCTTTGAAAGGGAGTAAAGCTTACCCGGCTGAAGCGTGTCGCGCTTCTTTTTTACCGAGGTTACGGTTGCCGTCTGCGCGTTGTATTTATCGCACAGCTTTTTTACATCCTCCAGCTTATCTGCGGCGAATTTTTCCTTGCTTACAAGTTCAACCTCTTCGCCGTCTGTTTTTTCACAGCTGCGGATAACGTAGTATTTCTCGGGCACGAAATTGCGTATCGCCATATCGCGGTCATAGATGGCCTTAACTATCGGCACGATAACGCGGCCGACACGCAAAAGTGAGCCGGTCTTCAGCGTTGCGTAGCGCGTGAGGTTAACGCCGTAGAGCCAGTCGATATACGTGCGCGCAAAGCCCTCGTTTGCGAGATTATCGTACTCGCTGTCGGAGCGCATTTCTTCAATTGCCGCCTTGATGGTCTGCGGTGTCTGGTCGGGAAGCCACAGACGGCACACGGGCTTTTCACCGAAATCGCGCATAGCGTTCTCAACGCAAAGGCGTACGATGATTTCACCCTCGCGGTCGGAGTCGCCCGCGTTTACGATGGTCGTGACGTCTTCTCTTCTGCAAAGCGCGCGTATAACGCCGAACTGCCGCTCCACTCCCGCATCGGGCTTTTTGTCCGCACCGCTTTTAATGCGGAATTTAAACTTCTCGGGGAAGCAGGGCAGATTATCCATCGTCCAGCGCTGTCCCTCGGTGCCGGGGGTATATTCCTCGATATCGCAAAGCGAAAAAAGGTGACCGAATGCCCAGGTGATGAGATATTCACCGCACTCAAGGTAACCGTTTTTCTTATTCGGATTGCCGATAGCGCCCGCAATATTGCGCGCAAGGCTGGGTTTTTCCGCGATTATCAGGATCATAAGCCGACCGCCTTTGTGTAGATATCTTATTTATTTTACCACAACGGCACAGCTTTGGCAAGGCTTTTTTCAATGCTGAAAGGGCATATAAAACTCCGCAGTATATAAAAACGCACAGCGCAATGCGGCAAAACAGCTCCGCCCCCTCGGGCAGCGGGGTAAGACGGAGGGAGATTGCGCGTACAGTGCGTGCGGATATGTAAATGGCGAAAAAAGGAACGCCTACGGCACGCAACGGAGAGATGCGCGCGTTTGTCGCCTCGAGCACCTTTATCAGGCTGAGGGCGGTATTTATGACCTCACAGCCTATAATGATATAAAGGTAAGCGGTGATGCCGTATTTGGGGATGAAAAGGGCGACAAGGATAACGCTTAGGGATGCATCGAATATGTTCACTGCCATAGAGTAGACCTGCTTGCCGATGCCCTTCAGTATACCGTCGCAGACCGTATCGCAGTACATTACGGGGATAAGCAGGGCAAGACAACGCACGTAGCCGCCCGCCTCCGTATCGGGGTAGAGAAGTGCGGAGATGCTGTACGCCTCCGCAACCATAATACCCGAAACGCAAACGGCAAAGACGAGGATGGAGTATATCGCTCTTTCCGTAAGGCGGGCAAGGCGAGCCTTATCGTTTGATGCGGCGCATTCCGTCATTTCGGGTACAAGCAGACCGGCAAATGCGGTGGAAAATGCGGCGGGATACAGCACCACGGGAAGTGCCATACCCTGCAAAACTCCGTATGCGGCAAGTGCGCCTTCGTGGTCGAGTCCGTATTTCTTCAGGCCGCGCGGTATCAACATATGCTCCACGGTAACGAGCGCGGAGCGCACGTAGGCGGAAAGCGCAACGGGCAAGGCAACGGAGGCAAGCGCGCGTATGCTTCCGCCGTCCGTTTTTGCGCTCGTTTTTCTGCTTTTGTCGAAAAGGTAAAAAAGCCACGCAAAAAGGACGGATGCGCTTTCCGCAAGCGCACCGCCGAGAACAAGCGCAATGCAAGCGTATTCGATGCCCGAGGGCAGAAGCACGGTAAGCAGAGCGGCGGAAAGGAATATCTTTATCGCCTGCTCGAAAAGCATGGCGGCGGCATTCTTCCACGTGCGCCTTACGGCACAGAAATATCCGTTAAAGCAGGAGGAGAGGGCAATGAATGGCAGACTGACGGCGAATATGCGTATGCTTTTTATTGTGCGTGTATCGGCAAGTAGATCTCTGCCGATGGTCTCTGCACCCAAAAACAGCACAAAAAACGCAAGCGAGCCGAAAAACGCGGCATACGCAAGTGCACGTGCCATTTCCTTTTTTGCGGAGCGGTTTTTTGCCAGTGCCTCTGCCACTGTGCGAGTAACGCCGAGGTTGATGCCCGACGTTGCAAGGGTTACGGAAAATGCGTACACGCTTGTTATCAGCGTATAAAGCCCCATTCCCGCCGCGCCTATCCTTGCCGTTACGTAGGAATTGAAGCTGACAGCCACGGTGCGCATTATAAGCGATACCGCAGTCATTATCAGCGTGTCTGCAAGAAACCTTTTTGTTTTTTCCAAAGCAATGCCCTCCCACTCCATACATTGTATGAGGGGGGAGGGCAAATAATGTTTTTTATTAAAGCTCCGGCACGCTGATGCTCTCGTCTACCGTGTTTTCGGAAAGAACGGTCATCTCCTGCTCACCGAGAATGGAGAAAAGCTGTGCTACCGTTTGCTCCTTATCATAGGTACTGAAATGCAAATGAAGCACGTCGCCCGCCTCAAGCGCGGGGGAGATGTGCTTAACACCCTCCCTATGTACGGAGAGGATGGAGCAGGACGGCGGCCAAAGCACGTCGTGTATCTCCTTGCCTGCGGCAAAGGCGTCGTTACCGACGGTCATTTCCGCCTCGATAACTATCGCGGTCTTGCCTCTGTGGGCGCGCTCCGCCTTCTTTTCCACTACCGTATCGGTAAATGCGGTGATGCCGAGCGTCTCCACGGTGATGTACGCAATTGCGGCACCGAGGATAACGGGGATCGCATTTTGAAGTCCGCTTAATGCCTCAATTGCGAATGCGATGCTCATAAGCGGTGTACGTGCGCTCGCACTCATAAACGAGGTCATACCCACAGCCACGGCAACGGTAAACAGCTCTGCGGGCAGGGCACCCATTCTTGTAAGCGGAATGGCGCAAAGCGCACCGATGATGGCACCGAAGGCAAGCGTAGGCACGAACAGACCGCCCGTGATGCCCGAGTTGTTTGCGATAAAGAGGAGCATTGCGCGTATGATGAAGGCGAGTATCAGCACGTACCATACGCCGTGTCCCTCAAGCAGCTCGTCGGCAAGGTGGTGTCCCGTGCCGAGTGCAAGAGGCATAAAGTAGCCGATAACGGCAACGGAAACGAATATGCATGCGGTCTTTACAAAGAAAGGAATGCGGCGCAGCTTTGTGGAAAGGAATTTGCCGACCGCGCGGTAGCATTTCGTGAATATTGCGGCGGCAAGACCGCACGCAACACCGATGATAAGTGCGCACCACGCGTATTTTAGGGGCATCTTTTCGACGTTTGCAAGCTCAAACAAGCTGAACTTCGTGTTTGTGATGCGGCAAAGGTCGTAGGAAACCGCCGTTCCCGTAATTACGGAGCAGGCGGAGGTGATGAATATCATAGGGGAGAAGCGACGATGCGCCTCCTCGAATGCAAAAAGAATGCCGGAAAGGGGTGCGGAGGTAGCGGCGGCAAAGCCCGCGCAGGCACCGCCCGTCATTATGTATCGCTCCCATGCGGAATGCTTTTTTGCAAATGCCTGAACCGTACCCTTGCCCATTGCCGTACCCATCTGAACGCTGGGACCCTCATTACCGAGGGGGATACCGCAAAGGAAGGTGAGAAGCGCGGAGATGAACAGCAAAAATACGTTTGCCGCCCACTTTATGGGGGTAATACCGCGCAAAACCGCAATTGCGGTGGGTATTCCGCCGCCTCTTAAAACGGGGAAGAAGTGCAGTATCAGCTCCGCGACAAGTCCGATTGCTGCCGCGCCGAGCGCAAGCCATACAAGGCCGAGAGGGTTAAGGCGCGCCGCCTCGTATATCTTATCGGAGAGCTTGAATACGTAATTTGCCGCGTATTTGAATATGAATATCAGTATTCCCGTGAAAAATCCTGCCGCACCCGACAGGACTAATCCGGGCAGCAGGATATTTTTCATATAGCTTGTTCTGTGTGCTTTTGTTGCGTTCATTACTTTCCCTCCGACGGGCAGTGCGCGAACAGCTCCTTGAGGTTCGTCTGCCAGCGTCCGTCATCCGCCTGCTTGAAGCCCGACATAAGCATCAGTGCGCGGGTCTTTTCCGCGCCCACGTAATACGCGTCCTTTATGCCGATAAGCTCGAGAAAGGAGAGGGAGGTACGGCAAAGCGCGGCAAGATACTGCTCACGCGAGCCGTCCGCATTTCCCTCAAAGGAGGAAACGGCATCAAGGCTTGCGATCTCGCCGTAGCCTGCGCCTATATTGAACTGGCAAAGGCCAACAAGGGTGCCGTCCACGGTAAGGGAGTAGGCAAGCGCGGCGGGGAGGTATTCGGTGCCGCAGAGTGCGGCATAATTTTTCTGATCTTCCTTATTTTGAACACTTAAAACGTCAAACATTTTCTGTGCCTCACTTTATGGATTTAAGATAGGTAACTTCCTTGGCGGTAAGCTTGCGCACCTCGCCCTTTTTGAGGTCGCCAAGCTCCAATTTACCCATGGATATACGCTTCAGTCTGCGTACGGAAAGTCCGTTCGCCTCAAAAATACGGCGTATTTCGCGGTTTTTGCCCTCGGAGAGAACGATCTTCAAAACGGAATGCTTGTCACCGGGGGAGATAAGCTCCACGGAATCCGCCTTAAGCGTTTCGCCGTCGCACTCCACGGGCTTTGCAAGCTCCATTGCAGTTATATCGTCGATTGCGGAATCGGAAACTACGATATAGGTCTTTTTAACACCGTGGCCGGGGTGCATCAGGCGGTTTGCAAGCGCACCGTCGTTTGTGAAGATAAGAAGACCCTCGGAGTTGTAGTCAAGCCTGCCGACGGGGTATACGCGCTCCTCAATGTCGGTAAGAAGCTCGGTAACGCACTTTCTGCCCTTCTCGTCGGAAAGGGTGGTTATGTAGCCGCGCGGCTTGTGAAGCATATAGTAGGAGTACTCGGTGCTTCTGCGCGCTATGGGCTTACCGTCAAGGCAGACAACGTCGCGATCCGGATCAACACTCTCGCCAAGCTCTGCCTTTCGGTTGTTTATCGTCACTCTACCTTGGGTAATTGCGGTTTCCGCGGCACGGCGAGACATAACGCCGCACTCGCTGAAGTATTTTTGAAGTCTCATTTTTTCCATTTGCTGATGTCCTCTATTTTCCCGACACCGCTTTGAAAATACGCCTGATAAGCGGTATCCTTTGTTCCTTATATTCTATAGCCTCGCAGGCGGCGAGGCATATTTCGCCTATTAGCCTTTCGTTTTCATATATGCGCAAAATGCCGATTATCTCCCCCTCGCATATCGGTGCGAGGATAAGGGAGGGAAGAAGGGTATCACACGTTACGGTGCTTCCTTTTTCCAAAACGGCGGAAAAATCCTCCGTAGGGGCACATTGCACGCCCGCTTTTGTTCCGCCCGCAACGTCCGCATATATGCGGTCGGCCTTGCTTATGACGGTGCGCCTTTCAAAGCGCCCAAAGCCGTAGTCAAACAGCCTTATATGGTCGTTCCAGTCATCGGAGGCGCTCATTGTTACGGCGATAAGCCGTACGCCGTCCCTTTCCGCGGCGCTTACAAGGCATCTGCCGCTCTTTTTCGTATAGCCCGTTTTTCCGCAGGTAACGTAATCGGTAAGATAGAGCAGCTTGTTGTGGTTATACAGCACCTGCGAGCGACCGTCAAGGGCTACGGTGTATTTCTCGCACCCGCAGATCTCAAGAAAACGCTCGTCACGCATCGCGGCATCCAGCATTACGGCAAGATCGCGCGCACTGCTGTAATGCCCCTCCGTGTCAAGTCCGTGCGGGTTTTTGAAGCTTGTGTTTTGAAGTCCGAGCCGCCTTGCCTCCGCATTCATTTCGTCGGCAAATGCGCTCTCCGAGCCAAATGAGAGGATAGCAAGTGCGGATGCGGCATCGTTTGCACTGCGCAGAAGCAGTGCGTACATAAGATCCCGCACGCTTACCGTATCCCCCTCCTTAAGATAAAGGGAGGAGCCCTCGATACCGCAAGCCTCTGCGGGTATTTTATACTCCGCATCAAGCTCAAGCGTGCGTAGGGCGATAAGCGCTGTCATAATTTTTGTGGTGCTTGCCATCGGCAGACGTACGTCCGCATCCTTTTCGTACACCCATCTTCCGCCCTGTGCCTCGTAAAGCACAGCACTTTTTGCGGATAGGGGTACACTCGGCTCATCTGCGCCCACGCATACGGGAAGCATTGCGGCGCACAGTAATATCAAAATAAATCTTTTCATGGTACAAGTATGCCCGAAACGGACATAGTTATACCTTACGCCTCGGTAGCCTCGGTGGTAGCCTCGGGCGCTTCATCCTTCTTTTTTGCAAATACTCCCTTAAGTCTTTCGACGATGTCGGGGGTCTTATCAACGAGGGATGCAATCTTTTCCACGGGATCGGCAGCCATATTTACGTTAAGCAGCTCAACAGCACCCGTGGGTGAGATAACGAGGAAGCAAACGGGGGTAACGCTTATGCCCGTTCCGCCTCCGCCACCGAAGTTCTTTGCCTTTTCGGGCTGCTTGCCGTTATAGTCAAGTCCGCCGGAGGCAAAGCCTACCGATACCTTGGAAACGGGTACGATGGTGGTTCCGCCGGGGGTGGGGATCGGCTCGCCGATTATGGTCTGCGCGTCCGCAAGGGTGCGTATCCTTTCAAGGGCGGCTGTCATTATGTCATTGATCTTTCCGGTTGCATTGGTATCTGCCATATCATTCATCCTTTCGTATTGGATAAGAATTGTTTTTTGAGATAATTGTAAGCAAGGGAGACGAGTGTTGCCAAAATGCCGTAAACGCGCATAGAAAGCACGATGTCGATATCCACCCGTGAGCTGCTACCCGTAAAGTCGGCATAAACACCGCCGTTTTCGGGGGCGGGAAGTGTGGTGCGTGTGGCAAGGTACAGCGTTTCCGTAAGGGCGGCTACTGCGGCACTTGCGGCGCCGTAGGTTATTGCGGTGCTTGCCGCATCGCCCGTTGCTACGATCACGTGCAGCCTTTTCACGTCTATGCGCAAGCGGCGTGAGAGGCTTGAGAGCAGCTTGCCCGCAAGCAGAGTGACAAGCTCAATTATCTCCGTAACGGACAGCTTCTTTTTCTGCTTCTGCGCGGGAGCTGTTGCCTTCGCTTGCTTTTTTGCCGCCTTTTCGGCCCTTTTTCTGTTTTGCTTTGCCTGTCTTTTGCGCTCCTTAAGTATCTGTCGCTCAAGCCCCTTGCGTGTAAATTTTTTTGGGTTGGGGCGCTTTTCCTTTTCCGGATAAAGCTGCGTTTTAAAAAACGGAAGCTCCAATATCAGCTTAACGTCATTTTCCGCCATTATGCGGAAGCGCACGCGGATAAATAAAGCGGCAAGGATAATAAAAAGCGGAATAAGCAGAATAAGCCACAGCGCGTTCATTGTGCCGCTTCGGTGCCTTCGGTGCCCTCGGACTCCGTCAGCATATCGTCGATGGTCATATTGAGGAGGACCTCGGGTGCACTGCCAGCGCCGTCCACCTCGGGAAGCTCGCGTACGGAGTTAAGACCGAAGCAACGCAAAAAGTCGGGCGTTGTGCCGTAAAGCATCGGTCTGCCGGGCTGGTCAAGTCTGCCTACAACCTCGATAAGCCCGCGCTCAAGCAGGCTTGTTACCGCGTAGGAGGAGTCAACACCTCTTACGGTATCAATGTACACGCGTGTAACGGGCTGGTTGTACGCTACTATCGCAAGCGTTTCGATGGAGGAGTTGGAAAGGTTTCCACCCTTGCGGATGCCGAGTGCCTCGCGTATATAGGGTGCAAACTCCTCGCGCGTGCATATCTGCGCGCACTCGTCAAGGCAAAGCATGGTAAGTGCGCCGTTATTTGCATTAAATTTTTCGGCAAAGGCGGCAATGCGCTTTTTCGTCTCTCCGGGTGTGGCACCGAACAGCTTGCCTATCTTTGAATATTCAAGCGGGTGACCTGCGGCAAAAAGCACCGCTTCTATTATGTTTTCCGCATCTGCGCCGTTTATGTCGGGCAATGTCTCTGCGGTTCCGTCAATATTTTCTACGATCTGTTCACTCATTTTCGCTTTCTCCTTCCTTTTCGGGCTCGTCGCCGTCATACTCCGTCATAACCGCGGAGCTGTCCGCCTCGGGGTTAAGCATAAGGGAAATGGAGTAGTCGATATCTCCTCTCTCCGCCTGCTCCTCCGTTTCGCACAAAAGAAGCACCTTTTGCTTTATAAGCTCCAAAAGCGCAATAAAGGAGGCAACAAGCTCGCCCCTTGTGGTTGCGCCCGCAAGCAGGGTAACAACGCTTGCCTTTTTCTTTTCGCGCACGTAGCCGAGGATGTTGTTTGCCATCATCCTTACGGGCACGGGCTTGGCTTTAACTATGGGGGAGATAAGCGTTTCGCTGCTTGTTTCGCTGTTTTTCATACGCGACAGCATTTTTAAAAACGCGGCGGTAAGCTTATCGGGGTCAAGGCCCGTCGGCAGCTCGTTTGAGGGGAGAAGCTCGTCCTCATCCTTTACCATACGGCCCGAAAATTCCGCATAAAGCGGAAGCATGACCTTTGCCGCCTCACGCGCTCTTTCGTAAAGCAGAAGCGCCTCGGCAAGAGGTGCACGGGGATCCTCGTCCTCCTCCTTGCGCGGCAGAAGCATACGGCTCTTGATGAGCATAAGCTCGCTTGCCATAACGATAAATTCCGAGGCAAGCTCCACGTCCATCGCCTCCGCCTGCGAGAGGTAGTCGAGATACTGCTCGCAAATAACGGAAATGACGATGTCATTGATATTCATTTTGTTTTTGTGAACAAGCGATAAAAGAAGATCAAGAGGACCCTCGAATATCTCCAGCTTAAGTGTAGGCTGCTGCATGCGGTACTTCCTTTTAAACGTTTATGACAAGTGAGGATATTTTATCGAGCAGGAAGGACGAAATACTGCCGATGGGCAGGGGGATCACGTCCGTCCACAGTAAAACGAGCAGAGCTATCATGATGTAGCGCTCATACTTCATTATGCCGAAATAAAGCTTATCCGGCAAAAAGGTGAAAAGAATTCTGCTTCCGTCAAAGGGCGGGATGGGAATGAGATTGAAGAAGCAGAGGGAGAAGTTGAGAAAAGAGAAATAAAAGAAGAGAAGGGATATCGCGTATCCGAGATTGTATATGGACATCGAGGGATTAATTTCAAGCCAAGCGTTAAAGCCGCGTATAACACCTCCGTAAAGGAGTGCCCCAATAGTGCCCATAATAAAATTGGATGCGGGACCTGCGGCGGCTGTAAGTGCCATATCGCGACGGTAGTTTTTAAAGTAGCGGGGGTTTACCGGCACCGGCTTTGCCCAGCCGAAGCCCGCAATCAGCATACAAAGCGTGCCGAGCGGGTCGAGATGCTTTAAGGGGTTCAGATCAAGTCTGCCGAGGTTGTGCGCCGTGGGATCGCCCAGCTTGTATGCGGCGTATCCGTGGCTGACCTCGTGTACTGTGAGCGCAAAAAGCACAACGGGCAGCGCGAGGATTATCTCAATAATCGCCCACTTGTCAAGTCCGTTTTGTAACAGATTAATAAGCATAGCTTTACCTTTCGAGAAGTTCGTAGATGCGGTTCCAAAGCTCGGTCTTGCCTGCGCCGGAGAGGGAGGAGAAGGGTACAAGCTCCTCTCTTTCTACACCGCAGCTCTCGGCAATGGAATCAAGCGATTCGCTCAGTGCGGTCTTGCCGAGCTTGTCGGTCTTCGTTACGCAGATGATGAACGGCAGCTCCGATTGGCGGAGAAAGTCTATCATCATCAAATCGTCTGCGGTTGCACCGCTTCTGCAGTCCACAAGCTGGATAACACCGCGAAGCAGATCTATGCGCGGGTTGCGCGTGAAGTATCCGTCGGTAAGCTGTGACCAGCGCTTTTTATCCTCGGGACTGCGCTTAGCGTAGCCGTATCCGGGCAGATCGACAAGAAACAGCTTTCCGTCGATATCGTAAAAATTTACGGTTATGGTCTTTCCGGGTGTGGAGGAAACTCTTGCAAGGGATTTTCTGCCCAGCAGAGTGTTCATAAGCGAGCTTTTGCCCACGTTGGAGCGGCCGGAGAAGGCTATCTGCGGCACAGCCGCGCCGGGGAACTGCTTGGGCAGTCCCGCGGTTATCGCAAGCTTTGCGTTTTGTACGTTGATTTTTATCATTTCAAACAGCTCTTATTCGTTATTTTTTTGATGCACAGTTAAGGGGAACGTAGCTTTTCTTTGCGGTGGAAATGGGGGAAAACTCGCTCTCCTCCGTTTTTTCTGCCTTTGCCGCCTTTTTTGCGGGAAGCAGAGCAATGTCGATTGCGGTGTCCGCATCCTCAACGCAAATAAAGCGGAGTCCGTTTTTCACCTCGTCGGGCAGTTTTTGCATATCGCGCGCGTTGTCCGCGGGGATGATGACGGTCTTTGCACCCGCACGAAGCGCGGCAAGTGTCTTTTCCTTCAGTCCGCCGATCGCTATCGCACGACCGAGCAGGGAGACCTCGCCCGTCATGGCAATCGTTCTGTCAACGGGTCTGCCCGTCAGCGCGCTTGCAAGGCATACGCACATTGCAATACCCGCGCTGGGGCCGTCCTTCGGCACTGCGCCCTCGGGTGCGTGGATGTGGATGTCCTTTGTTTTGTAAAAGTCGGGATCGATGCCGAGAATATCGGCGCGGCTGCGCATAAAGCTTACGGCAATACGCGCGCTTTCCTTCATAACGTCGCCAAGGGAGCCTGTAAGCTCGATCTTGCCGCTGCCGGGGAGAAGCGCAACCTCGATGGGAAGCATTGCTCCGCCGCTTTCGGTATATGCAAGACCGTTGACAAGTCCAACGGTGCTTTTTGCGGGGATGGATTCGGGGATAAGCTTTTCGGGTCCGAGAAGCTCGGTAAGCGTATCGGGACGTACGGTAAGCTTTTCGAAGTCTCCGCCCGCGATGCCTGCGGCGCATTTGCGGCAAACGTTCGCAATCTCTCTTTCAAGATTACGCACACCCGCCTCGCGTGTGTAGCTACGGATTATCTTGTTTATCGCCGCATCGGTTATCTTCAGCTGTGCGGAGGTGATTCCGTGCTTTTTGAGCTGCTTGGGAATGAGATGGCGCTTCGCTATCGCAAGGCGCTCCGCATAGGTGTAGGTCTTCAGCTCAATTATCTCCATACGGTCGTAAAGCGGCGCGGGAATGCCTGCGGGATCGTTTGCGGTGGCAATGAACACGCAGTCGGAAAGATCGTAGGGAAGCTCAAGGAAGTGGTCGCGGAAGAACTTATTCTGCTCGCTGTCCAGCACCTCGAGAAGGGCGGAGGCGGGATCGCCCCTGAAATCGTTTGCAAGCTTGTCGATCTCGTCAAGCAGTATGAGGGGGCTGGAGGTTTCCGCGCGGCCGATAGCCTCGATTATTCTGCCGGGCATAGCGCCGACGTAGGTCTTTCTGTGACCTCTTATGTCAGCCTCGTCCCTGATACCGCCGAGCGCAACGCGCACGTACTTACGGCCGAGTGCATCGGCAATGGAGCGCGCAACGGAGGTCTTACCAACGCCGGGAGGGCCCACAAGGCAGATTATCTGCGTGGATGGGGTATCCGTCATTTGTCTTACGGCGATGTATTCAAGTATTCTCTTTTTAACGTCCTCGATACCCTCGTGGTCGCGGTCAAGGATCTTGCGCGCCTGCTTTAAGGTCTTCTTTTCCGTAGTGTTCTTGCCCCACGGAAGCTCGAGACACGTTTCGATATAATTGCGGATGACGTTACCCTCCGCAGAGCCGAAGGGGGTCTTCAAAAGACGGCCGTTTTCCTTTAAAAGCTTAGCCTCAACCTCCTCGGGGAGCTTTGCAGCGCGAATGCGATTTTCGTAATCATCGTCGTCATCGTTCATGCCAAGCTCGTCGCGGATGACGTTAAGCTGCTCGCGCAGATAGTAATCGCGCTGATTATCGTCAATGGCACTGCGCACCTTGCGTGCGATGTCTGCCTCGTATTCAAGCACCGTTATCTCCTCCTCCATACAGAAGAGAAGCATTTCAATACGGCGCATGGGGTCGAATTCGTAAAGAATTTTAATTTTGCTTTCAAAGCGGGTAAGCACGTTTGCGGCAAGGAAATCGGCAAGCAGACCGGGGTCTCTTACCGTATCCACCGCAAACTTCACCTCATCGGGAAGACCGGGAGAAAGCTCGGAAAATCTTGTAAAGATCCTCTTTGCCTCGCCAAGCATAGCCTCGCCCTTTACTCCGCCGTTCTCCTTGAGCTCGACGCGCTTGCGAAGACCCTCTGCGGCTATGTAGCCCTTTCTTTGCATAACGTTGGTTATCATAGCCCTGTCCTCGCACTCGAAAAGCACGCGGGCGGTGTTATCCTTTGTTTTGGATACGCTTTTTATTTTGGCGATAACGCCGATTTCGTAAAGATCCTCTGCAAACGGGTGCTCTGTGTTAGGATCCTTCTGGGGGATGAGAAAAAGCTTGCCCGTCGTTGCGTTTGCCTCCTCAAGCGCGGTGATGGAGCGCTTGCGACCAAGCTCAAGCGAAATGGGCATACCGGGGTATGCGGCAATGGAGCGCAGGGGCACTACGGGTAATATATATTTATCGATCGTTTCTACGGTTGCGGACATTCTGGTTCCTTTCATTTTGCGATTGCATAGATATAGATGGTACATTATATCACAACGACTTTCAAATTTCTATACCTTTTTACAATTATTTAAAATAATTTAAAATTTTTTAACATTTAAATAAAAAAGCACATGTGGATTTCCGCCAAGATCATAAGCTTGATCCCGGGAAAGCGACATGTGCTTTACACGGAGCGGCGACCCGCTCCGTAAAGGGTGAGACAATTATAGCAATACCGAAGGCAAATGTAAAGACGCAAAAGAGACGAAAAAAAGGTAAAAAGTTTGTCGAAACTTACGATTTTGAAAAAGGCGGCAAAAAAATTAAAAAAGCTATTGACAAGCGCATAAAAGGGTGATATAATTCGCGATGTAAATGAAGAAGAACGCTCCGTTCTCACCGTGCCGCAAAGCGAGCTCGGTCCAATACCTTAACAGTCCTACGGGCTGTTTGTGTTGATGTGCGGAATGTTTTTCGCACATTTTTTAATTTTTCTTGGAGGTGCCTTACCATCAGCACTAAGGAATTGCTTATCAATGACGAAATAAGAGCAAAGGAAGTCCGTCTTATCGGCGAAGAGGGCGAGCAGCTTGGCGTTAAGAGCCTTGACTCCGCAAAGACCTACGCGTATGACAGAGGACTTGACCTTGTGCTTATCGCTCCCCAGGCAGTGCCCCCCGTTGCACGCGCAATGGACTACGGCAAGTTCCGCTTTGAGCGCGATAAAAAGGAAAAGGAAGCACGCAAAAAGCAGCAGATCGTTAAGGTCAAGGAGGTTAAGCTCTCCTGCCGTATCGACACTCATGACTTCGACACCCGCGTAAACCACGCAAAGCGTTTTCTTACCGACGGGGATAAGGTCAAGGTTATCGTTGTGTTCCGCGGAAGAGAGATGACACATCTTGATATCGGTCGCGAGCTTATCGAGCGCTTTGAGAACGCGGTATCCGAGTTCGGTGCGTCCGAAAAGAAGCCCGTTATGGAGGGCAGATTTATGTCCGTTGTGCTCTCGCCTATCAAGAACACTCCCGCAAAGGCTAAGAAGGAAAAGCCTGCGCAGGAGGAAGCAAAAGAAGAAAACTGAAACTTAAACAGTTAATAAAATTCAAGGAGATATACCATGGGAAAGATTAAGACTCATAAGGCTTCCGCAAAGCGTTTTTCCGTAACCGGAAGCGGCAAGGTTAAGTGCAACCACTCTCAGCATCGCCACAACCTCGGACTCAAGACTCAGAAGCGTAAGAGAAATCTGCGTAAGGGCACTACTCTCAGCGAGAGCTTTGCACCTATCTACAGAACTCTTATCCAGAAGTAAGACAAACATAACGAAAATACGGAGGAATATATAAAATGGCAAGAATTAAGGGCGCCATGGCGACTCGCAAGAGAAGAAATAAGATCCTGAAGGCTGCCAAGGGCTATTGGGGCGCAAAGAGCAAGCATTTTAAGATGGCTAAGCAGGCCGTAATGAAGAGCGGCATGTATGCATACATCGGCAGAAAGCAGAAGAAGAGAGACTTCCGTCGTCTCTGGATCGCTCGTATTTCCGCTCAGGCAAAGGTAAACGGTATGAACTACTCTACCTTTATGAACGGTCTTAAGAAGGCAGGCATCACCCTCAACAGAAAGATGCTTTCCGAGATCGCAATTTCCGATAAGGCTGCATTCGCAGAGCTTGCTGCAAAGGCAAAGGCTGCGCTTTAATTAAACAAGAAACGAAGGGCCTCGCGTATGCGTGCGCCCTTCGGTTTTTCTATTTTTTGACCTGAATACGGAGATAGTATGATAATCAGCAGTGAAACAGTCACAAGCCGTTCCAACCCCGCTTTGGTACGTGCCGCATCACTTAAGGATAAGAAATACCGCCGCAAAAACGGGGCGTTTCTTTGTGATGGAATCAAGCTTTTTTACGAGCTTTGCGATGCGGGCTGTGAGATATCTCTTGTTTGGGTAAACGAGGATATGAGTGGGCGTATTTTGCCCCTTATAGAGGCAAAGGAAAGGGAATGCGGACGCAGCTTTAACGTAAGGCTTGCCTCCGATTCGGCATTTTCCAAGCTTACCGAGGAAAACGGCAGTGAGGGTATAGTGTGCGAGGCACCGTTCATTTCCCGTCATAATGCGGGCGATGCCGCGCTTTGCGAGGGCGAGCGCGCCGTTATGCTTACGTCCCTTCGCGACCCCGGCAATCTCGGTACCGTTGCGCGTTCCGCGCACGCGTTTAACATAACCCGTCTCATACTCACATCCGACTGCGCGGATATTTATTCCGCAAAAACGCTTCGCGCCGCTATGGGCGCAATATTCAAGCTGGATATAACCGTTGTTGCCGATGGGGCAGAGGCGGTGCGCCTTATAAGGGAGAGCGGCAGACGTGTTTATGCCGCCGAGCTGAGGGCGGGTGCCGTCAGCCTGCTTGATACGGACGTAAACGGCAAGGACGTTTTTATAATCGGCAACGAGGGCACCGGAATACCCGAGGACGTTTCGCGCGAGGCGAACGGAAGCGTATATATCCCCATAAACGCACGCTCCGAGTCTCTTAATGCGGCGGCGGCAGCGGCGGTGCTTATGTGGCATCAAAGCCTCAGGGGGTAATTATGGCATCCCGACAGGACACCCGTTACGGAATATGGCTTGCCGCTTGTGTCGGTAGCCGTCCCGGTGCTTACAGCGCAGTGATAAGTGAATTCGGCTCGGCGCGCGGTGCGTATAATGCCGATCTCTCCAAGGCTAAGCCAAGCGGCGCACTCTCGCGCAAGATAATTGCCGCGCTTGCGGATAAGGATCTTTCCGAGGCCTCAAGAATTGCGGATTTTTGCTCGCTTAACAGAATAGCCGTGCTTTTCCCGAGCGATGAGGAATACCCTGCGCTTTTGCGCGATCTGCCGGATCTTCCCGCGGTGCTTTACGTCAAGGGGAGACTTCCCGATTTTTCGCGCATCCCCGCGGTTTCGGTTGTTGGCACGCGCAAGATGACGGAGTACGGTATGCTTATGGCGTACTCGATGGGCTACGGGCTTGCAAAGGGCGGTGCCGCCGTAATAAGCGGTATGGCCGCGGGCGGTGACAGTATGTCGCATTGCGGTGCGCTTGATGCGGGTGGATATACCGTTGCGGTGCTCGGATGCGGTGTTGACCGCGCATATCCCACGGGGAACGCACGCCTGATGCAGGTGATTGCGGAAAGAGGCGCAGTAATAAGCGAATACCCTCCCGGAACAGAGGTAAGAAGGCAGAATTTTCCCGAAAGAAACCGTATCATAAGCGGTCTTTCCCGCGCCGTTATCGTAACGGAGGCGGATGCGCACAGCGGTGCGCTTATAACGGCAAGAAGGGCAAGGCTTCAGGCGCGTGCCGTATTTGCGGTGCCCGGTAAGGTGGGCGAAAAGGGAAGCGCGGGTGTAAACTCGCTTCTCAAGGACGGAGCGGAAACGGCAACAAATGCCGATGACGTTCTGAAGGATTTTCTTTTCCTGTATCCCGATGCCGTTTCCGTTAACGCATCAGAGATGCGAAGTGCGGAGCAGGCGGAGCTTTCCGCCATATCGTACGGTATTGATATGGGAGATTATGCAAGGGAGCGGAGAAAGCGCACGGAAGAGGAAAAGCGCAGTATCCCCGTACCCGAAATACGCATAAGAGAAGCAGAAAAAGACATATATATCAGCGAGAAGAAGGAAGAAGCCGCCGTAACGGAGGCGGAGCTTGCGCTGATAGACGAAAGAACACGGGCTATATTTATGTCGTTGCCCGATACCGCATTTCTGCCTGATGAGGCGGCCGGTGCGGAATTTGACTGTGTGGATATTATGTGCGCGCTGACGCTTCTGGAGGTAAACGGTCTTGTACGTGCCGTGCCCGGCGGAAGATATAAGGCAAAGCGCAGAAATATATAAAAAGCTAATTTTAACGGAGGAACGGGGCAACCCGTAATAAACGATGGCAAATCTCATTATCGTTGAGTCACCCTTTAAGATAAACACCATTAAGGGCTATCTTGGCTCTAACTACAAGGTAACGGCGTCCGTCGGACACGTTCGTGACCTGCCCAAAAGCTCGCTCGGTATCGATATCGACAACAATTTTGAGGCGCATTATATAAACATCCGCGGCAAGGGAGACGTTATCCGTCAGCTCAAAAAAGAGGCTAAGGCGGCAAACAAGGTCTTCCTCGCAACCGACCCTGACCGCGAGGGAGAGGCTATTTCCTGGCACCTTGCGACCGCACTCGGCATCGACCCCTCCAAGGCATGCCGTATAACCTTTAACGAGCTGACAAAAAGCGCTGTAAAGGACGCTGTAAAGCATCCCCGTCCCGTTGATATGGACCTTGTAAACAGCCAGCAGACACGCAGAATTCTTGACAGAATAGTTGGCTATAAGCTCAGCCCCTACCTTTGGAAGACCGTACAAAGCGGGCTTTCCGCGGGAAGAGTGCAGAGCGTTGCAACCCGTATAATCGTTGAAAGAGAAAGGGAGATAGAGGCATTTATCCCCG
>JAFOAB010000039.1 GCA_017382555.1 Clostridia bacterium | reverse complement strand
GTTTTATCAAGCGTAATTGTATCATCACTTTCTTTAACAAACGGTAAATTTGCAATCATCGTTGCATTAATAATAGGCAATATATGCGGCGCACCGATAGGAGCAATGCAAATATCGCATTTATATAAGTGCGGTTCGATATCAAAAAAAGAAGCAGGCATTCTTCTGCCTGCCGTATCCGCCTCTTCCCCCGCATTCTGCATCAATGCGGTAGGAGGGATTATGTTACATAACCGTCGATTCGGATTATTAATATGGATAATACAAGTTATATTAAATGTTACTCTTGTATCTGCTGTTCTTTTCAAAAAGGGGCAGATAAATTCATTCCCATCTCAGAGAATCGCACAAGCGCTGAATGCATCCCAAATTATAGGAAGGACAACGTCGGCCGTAGCGTCTGTGATACTATCCGTAATTTTCTTTTCGTCAATTTCAGCCGTACTGGCGGAAGAACTGAAAATGAGCGCTGTCGGCAAAGCAATTATAAACGCTATACTCGAAATGAGCGGTGGGTGTGACTTGGCATCACAATTGGATTCTCCCATTTCATTTGTAATTACGGCCTTCAGCCTCGGCTTTTGCGGCATATCGGTAGCAACACAAATTTTCTCATGCGCTGATGATATACCGAAAAGAAATTACGTAATTACAAAGCTGCTGTGTGGGGGCATTTGTGCCATCGCCGCTCTTTTAACTTGATCATTTTTTGCCAAGCTATTGAAAATACGACAAATTAGTGCTAAAATAGACTTATTAAATCATATTTGTGAGGTAGCTATGGCAAAGAAAACAGACGAATCAAAAATCTGCGCGTATTGCGAAAATTCGCAGCCATCTGTTCTGCCGGACGAGTTTATATGCCGCAAAAAGGGTATGGTCAGCGCAACCGCAAAATGCCACAGCTTTGCATACGACCCGCTTAAGCGCACGGTACGTCCGAGAAACAAGGAAAACTAAATAAAGCAATAAAAAATCGGCGGTCCGCGGACCGCCGATTTTATTTTTACTCAACAATAAACTTTTCAATCTTTGCCCAAAGCTCGTCGCAATCATCGGAATGCGCGGTAAGGGTAACAGGATTGAGAAGGTCAAGGCTGAAGATACCCATAATGGACTTTCCGTCAACGATGTAACGTCCGGAGGAAAGGTCGATATCGATATCGGTGGATGCAACAACGTTTACAAAATCGCGTACATCCTCAATGGTGTTAAGCTTAATCTTAGCAGTTTTCAATTTTAGCCTCCAATGTAACTATAGGTAAATACATATACGTCGCCTTCGGTAACCTCAACCTCGCCTGCCTTACCGGAAGGAGTTTTGCCGTTAACTGTGAGCTCCCAGAAATAGGTGCCACCCTCGCTGTCGGAATGGAAGTTAGCGTGGTTCTTGATAGTACCAACGGTGGTGCCATCCTCGCTTGCGGAGTACTTGATCTCGTAAGCGGAGCAAGCCTGTGCAAGTGCATCAAGCGCACTGGGGATCTCGGTTCTGTTACGAAGAGTAATAAGAAGATTGTCGATAAGGATCTCCTCGCCCTTCTTCTCGGTAGCAGCAATCTTAACGGTAACGGTGCAGTTGATAGGATCGAGATAAGTTACGGGGGGCTCGGTATCTGCTGCAGCACCGCCGCAAGAAGCAAGCGCAAGAACAGTCATAGCGCAAAGAAGCATGGAAAGTATCTTTTTAAACATAATAAAATCCTCCAATGATTTATGAGTTGATTATAATACAACTTGAATATTTTGTCAATAGAATTTAATCCTAAAACTCATCGGAATCTTCGTCCTCCGGCTTGGGAGTTACGGACGGAAGAATGGCGTGAGGATGGAATGCAGGTGCCTCTGCAAGGGAGTAAACTCCAAGGTATCCCTTAAGCTCACCCTTATCGAACGCATCGTAATCGAAGTGCACGGTACAGAACGCATTGAACTGCTTTGCACCCCAGTAATTCGTAACGCCGGCAAAGGTGTCCTTTTCAAAGGTTGCCGCAAAGTACGGGTTATAGGTGTAAGTGGCGGGGCGCATATTCGCCGCCATAGGTCTGTATACATATTCCGCATCGCTTACGGCAAGCTGCATCGGGAATACTCTGTCCTCCTCAAGTCTTATAAGACCGACCTTGACAAGATTTTCCTCGGGACATCCGCAATGCGCAATACCGCCGGTAACGGAATCATAATAAACTATAACGTGGCAATCGCAGGTCTCCGTCGGCTCGGTTCCCGCAATGAAGTATCCGTCTTCGGAAATTCCACCGCCCTCAACGCTTGCATCATAACGGGGATCGAGATAGCAAGCTTCGCCCATCAATTTACCGCTGTACTTACAGAAGGTAGCCTTAACGACGTTTGCGGGCTGTTCGAAGTACTTCTGCTCTGCTGCACCGCTTTCGATATCCTTAATAACATCCTCGTGCACAAGGGACATAACGAGATCCCAAATTCGGTTAGCGGGGCTATACCAAAGCTCGCTTGTCATGGACTTCGGCGTATCATAGCCGTACCAAACGCCACCGACGTAATAGGGTGTAAAGCCCATAAACCAACGGTCCTTATCGTCCTGAGAGGTACCGGTCTTACCCGCACAATCGATCTTCTCGTCAAGAGAAATCTTTGTGGAGGTACCCCAATCAACTACGTTTTCAAGGATCTTGGTCATAACGTACGCGGTCTCCTCGCTGAAAACTACGCGAGCCTCGTAGTCGTTTGAAAGGATGACGTTTCCATTGGAATCCGTAACCTCAAGATAGGAGCGGCACTTGGTAACAACGCCTCTGTTGGGGAACGCGGTGTAGCAGGTAACCATATCACGAACCGTTGCACCGTTTGAGAGCTGACCGAGACCGAGAGCCGCAAGACCGCGGTCGGTATAGGAGGTGCCGTCATTATAATATGCAACGTCAACGAGAGTGGGAAGCTTAAACTTATTTTGCATATAGTCAAAGGACTTTTCAATAGTAAGCTTCGAAAGTGTTTTAAGCGATACGGTATTCTTTGACGTAGCAAGTCCGTATTTTACGTTTACGAGTCCCTCGTAAACGTAAGGAAGGTTATCGGGCCACGGGTCGTCGTTCTTTTCGCCGAAGCTGAGCGGAACGTCATCAACGACCGTAGACCAAGTAACTATTTTTTCCTCAATGGAGGGTCCGTAAACCGCAAGCGGCTTTATCGAAGATCCCGGAGGGCGAAGCGTTTGCGTAGCGTGGTTGAGAATACGGTTTTCCGTCTTCTCTCCTCTGCCGCCGATAACGCCAAGCAAATCTCCCGTAAACGGGTCGATAACTACCATTGCGCATTCAGCCGCAACACCGCTCGTTTTTTCGGGGAAGTTTGCCTCGTTTTCCATTACCTTTTCCATCTTTTCCTGCACGTCGGGATCCATACAGGTGAAGATGTTAAGTCCGCCGTAATATATGAGATTACTTGCGGCAAGACGGGTATAACCCTTCTTTTCAACAAGATCGTTAATAACGTCGGAGATAACGGTATCCGTATACCATGAGTT
>JAFOAB010000038.1 GCA_017382555.1 Clostridia bacterium | reverse complement strand
GCAGAAAAATTTAATGCGCTTATTATGGATGCCCCTGAAGGTAAAACATACTGTGAGTCATTTTTAGAAGAAAACAAGGATAAAAATCTTCTTGATGGAATGCATATCTTTTCAAAAGAAGCGAGAATGCCTGACGCTCAAGCATTCGTTTGAATTCAATGGCGCGGTCTATGCTGTTGCCAAAATCCTCAGGCGTTACCGACACGAGCATTGCGGAGTTTGAGTTGACACCGTCACGGCTGTATTCGCTCATACCGTTCGTAACAACGCCCCCCTCCTCACTTGCGGACGCCATAACATATCCGCCCGGGCACATGCAAAACGTGTAAACACCTCGTTCGCCCCTTGTATCGGAAACGGCGTATTCCGCCGCAGGAAGACGCTTGTCCCCCGCAAGCTCGCCGTAAAGCGAGCGTTCAACGTCCGCGCGAAGATGCTCTATACGAACGCCTACCGAAAAGCTTTTAGGCAAAACGGGATATCCCGCACGCATCAGGTAGCCGTAGGTATCGTTTGCAGAATGTCCTGTTGCAAGCACTACGGACGATGCGGCGATGTCACCCTTCGTGGTGTGAGCAACGCATCCGTCTGATTTTTCCGTTATAGCGTCAAGCCTGCAATTATAAATTACTCTTCCGCCGAGAGACTCTATCTCGGAAAGTATGCTGTCGACCACACTTCTCAGCACGTCGGTGCCTATATGCGGCTTTGCAGAGGTAAGGATGCTGTCGCTTGCACCGTGCTCGTGAAACGTTTTAAGCACGTACGAGCATGCGGCATCCCTTATTCTCGTAACGAGCTTTCCGTCCGAGAAGGTTCCCGCGCCTCCCGCTCCGAACTGCACGTTCGTTTCGGTGTCGAGGACCTGATTTTTTGTAAATTTTTCAACGGCACGCACACGCTCCGCAATGCTTCCGCCGCGGTCGATAACGGTGGGCTTGTAGCCGTGCCTTGCAAGAAGGAGTGCGGCAAACATACCGCAGGGTCCCATTCCCACCACAAGCGGAGGATAGACGGACATCTCCTTACCGTGCGGAAACGCAAGCTCCGCATACGGATCGGGTATCTCATGCAGCTTAAATGCCGCAGCCCTTTCCGCATTTATCTTATGTTCAGTACGGCATATAACGGTTGAAACGTACTGAATTGCATTCTTGTTTCTTGCATCAAGCGACTTTTTGTATACCGCAAGTCCTTCCGCGCGAATTCCTGCGCGCCTTAATCGATCACGTGCCTTTATAATTATTTCAGCATCGTCTGCAGTATACGGAAGCTTGATATCAGAGATCGTAAGGTATCTCATCTTATGCCCCGGCACCCGTCTCTACAGGATCGGCCACGGGAGACGTCTCAGCTGTCGTCTGCTCAGTTGTCTCCGGCTCGGACGACGCTATCTTCGTGATTGTAGCCTCAACGACGACCTTGTTCTCCGCACCGTCAAGCTTGAAGCCCTCGGGAAGCTTTATTTCAACAGTTCTTACAAAATCAAGTCTGTTATCACCGACACCGGTAAAATCGAAGTGCGATTTGCGGAGAGTGAACACGGTTATCTCGTCTATCCTGCTTATCTCAAGCACCTCTCCGATTACCATAACCGTCGGATCT
>JAFOAB010000037.1 GCA_017382555.1 Clostridia bacterium | reverse complement strand
TACCTCAGCCTCCCCGTCACGCGCACGGAGCTGTTTGTGACACGAGTAATTACGGGCGTTGTACCCGCCGTTACCGCTTATCTTGCAAACGCGATCGTCTCCATGCTTATTTTTGCCGCAAGTCCGCAATTCGGATTTTGGGAGATAATTCCCGCGTTTGCAAAGCTTGGCGCGCAGACTCTTCTCCTTTTCTTCTGGATCTATGCGTTCACGATATTTGCCGCAAGCATTACCTCGCGCGCGGGTGCAAGCATACTGCTGACGGCGTGGATATACCTCATTCTTCCCGCTTATCAGCTGTGCCTCTACGTTCTTTTCGGATTTTCCGCGCCGCACGCATATCTGCCGTGGCTTGAATCCGAAACTCTCGTAACCTACACGGTGCCGGTTGTGCGTGCCGTATTGCTGCAAAATGAAATGGGCGACAGCTATCCGCGCCCCTATCCCGATTATATCAAGATAACGGACGTTGATTTCTACGGCTCGTTTGCTTGGTACGAGGTTGCGCTTATAATTACCGTATCGGTGCTGCTTATCGTTGCCTCCGCATTTATACTCAAAAAGCGCCCTGCGGAGAATGCGGGTGAAAGCTCCGTGTTCCGCAAGGTTGGAGAGGCTATCAAGCTTACCCTGCTCATCCCCTCCGCAATACTGTTTGCGCTGTTCTTTGACGAGCTTTTCGGCATCCTCGGTCTTTTCTTCGGCGTGGTCTGGGGAGTGTTCGTTGCGTTCCTCATCCTCAACCTACTCATTTACCGCTCCGGCAGAAAGCTGTTTACGGGTCTTAAGGCGGCATCGGTGCTTACAATCCTACTTGTGATTACCGTTATCGCATTCCTCTTTATCGGCTCCAATATCGAAAACCGCGAATACACCGTTGAAAATACCGAAAGTATAACCGTCCACGTTTCCCCGTTCGACAATATGCAGCTTGAGCCGGAGAAATGTGAGGAGCTGCTGAATTACATCGCCGAAAAGACGAAAGCGGACAAAACGGGCATATTTGATACGACAAATCTCTTTACCGCAGTTGCGGTGCCGGAGTATTCCTTCAGCTTATCCGATTTGAGCATTTACTACGGCTACACTCCCGGCTACACCTTTATTTTAGAGCCGAAGCTCGGCATAGGTATAGAGAAATACTTTAGCCTTGATGCGGAGGGTGAAAAGCTGCTGTACGATGCAATCCGCACCTCCTCCAAGGACGGAATCGGGCTGTTTGCCGCGCTATTCCCTGCCGACGAGGACGAATACGTTCAAAGCGGCTCCGAGCTTTATTTAAACTATAATTTCGCGCCGATATTCACCACCGCCTATACAAACGAGCACAAGGAGCTTCCGCGCGAAATGGCGGCCAAAATTGCCGAGCGCAGAGCAAAAGAGTTCCTTGAGGGTTACTCGGACGGCTTTGCCGTAGGATACGTACAATACCGCTCCGCAAAAGGTGGTTACGTATCGCTTCCCGTTTACATCACGGACGGCGACATCCTCGGTATGGATTTCTGCACACTTGATACCCTGCTTGAGTACGTAACGAAGGTTACCGTTTACTCCGACTATCTTTACAAATACGGCGACGGTAGAGTTACCGAGATATCCTCCCCCGAGCTTGCCGTGTTCAAGGATAAGGAAACGATTGCAGAGCTTCTCCACGCCTCCATCGGCTCCGATGCAGGATACGGCGGAGTTTATGACAGAGGCCTCAATCAGATTAACCTCACGTTTGAAATTTACCGCAACGGCGCAATCTATACGATAACTACTTATCCGCACAGAGATAAGGTGCCGCAAATCGTTACAGAGCTTTTAGACGAGCTTCTCGCACAGTATAATTAAAAAAGCCGCAAACGCGGCATAGAAAAACCGCCGAAGATCCTTCGCGGTCAGCCCTGCCGTCATCCTTGAGCGTAAGCAAAGGATCGGCAGGGCGACCGCTCGAGGATGACTCGGCGGTTTTAAATTAATCAAACAGCAAATCGGAAAGATCGGAAAACTCCTTGCAGGAAAGGCGCTCACCGCGCACGTCGGGGGAAAGACCGAGCTTTTCGATAGCCTCCGCAATTCTTTCCTTCGGCACGCTCGGATACGCGGAGGAAATGGCGTTGGAAAGCTTCTTTCTGCGCTGTGCGAATGCGGCGCGGACCACACCGCGGAATTTTTCCGCACTCTTCG
>JAFOAB010000036.1 GCA_017382555.1 Clostridia bacterium | reverse complement strand
TTGTAAATATGCTTAAGGGACAAGCTTGCCATAGATTTATTTCCTCCTTGAAACTCGGTCCGGCCAACATATGACCACACCCATACAATTTTTCTTCTAATATTGTAACAGAACGCAAACAAAATTGGAAGAGGCTATTTTTCCGAAATTTCATACCCGCGTTTGTACACCTTGTACAAACAAAGGCGTGTTTTTGCCAATTTCGGACAAGTTGTTCGTAATTTGTTCATAATTTCGTCATTTTTACCAATCAATGCTTGCGCAAGCATTCAAGCTCCACATCGGTGAGAAAACGCCATTCACCGGGCTCGAGTGCAGTATCCAGCTCAATTTCCGCAAATTTAACGCGCATAAGGGCGGTAATGCGATTATCCATAGCGCCGAACATTCTTTTTATTTGGTGGTATTTCCCCTCCCTGAGGGTAATAAGGCCGCCACATCCCTCCGCATCCGCTTCTATATGGGCAGGCAGGCATTCGTAGCCGTCACCGAGGGTAAGTCCGTTTTCCGCAAGTGCGATCTCAGCCTCGGTTATCCTTCTTGCGGATGTGAATCTATATATCTTGTCCACGTGTCGCTTAGGCGAAAGCAAGCGATGCGCAAGCTCGCCTTCATTCGTGATAAGCATAAGACCCGTTGTATCGCCGTCCAGCCTTCCGCACGGAAAAAGCCCCATTTTTTGAAGTCTTTCGGGCAGAAGATCAATAACCGTTTTCTGTCCTCGCGCATCCTCTGTTGCCGATATCACTCCCTGCGGCTTGTTCATCATCACCCATACGTATTTTACGTACTCAAGCTCCTCGCCGCAATACGTGATCTTATCCGAGTTTTCATCAATATGCATATCGGCAGAGCGCGCAAGCACGCCGTTTACGGTAACGGCCTTTCGTCTTACCGCCTGTGCCGCCTCCTTGCGCGAGGCAACACCGCAAGCAACTATAAATTTATCGAGTCTCACTTTATTCCTCAGCTTAAAATGATAATAACGGCACAAAGCAGTGCTACCGCCAGCACAAATGCAAGTCCGATCAAAAACGCAACACAAAACGGTCTTTCGGGCAATTTCATACTGCACTTCCTATATTCCCTATATATAATAAGGATAGTATCTGCCCGTATCCGTTTTTTATACGGAAGCCGCATCCACCGTCAGATCGCGCACAACGGAAGATGCCTTGGGATTTACAGCCTGCTCGCATCCCGCGGGAATGATAAAATCAAACGCACCGGATGCAACCTTCAGATCAAGCGCGGTATGGTATTCTATCTCACCGTCAACAGAAACAGCGGTTTCGCATCCAAAATCCACAAATGCATTTCTGCAGACCGCATAATCAAGTATTGCTTCATTTTTTTCGTTAACGAAGGTTCCCTTTTTATAGCTTGCCACAAGCTTGATGAAATGAAGCCTTGAAACCATACTTACCGAATTCATCTGCATTTTTCCGTCGTTAAGAGCGCCGTACGGAGCGCATTTGAAGCCGCCGCCATAAAAGGATCCGTTTGCAACGCAAATAATAATTGCATCCTTATTTATTATCTCTTCACCGTTTACGGTAACCCTAGGCTTAACTCCGGGCATTTTTATAAGAGATTTTGCAACGCCCGCAATGTATCCGAGCTTGCCCGGCACCTTGCGCTTCAATTCTCCCGCGTACTTTGCCGCAATGCAGTCAAAGCCGGCATTGAGCGCGTTCACGCAGTATCTGTTACCGTACTTGATAAGGTCGCATTTCATCGTTTTGCCGTCAAGCTGTGCGCCGATATCCCAAAACTTTTCTCTGTTCGTGAAATTACGTGTAAAATCGTTGCCCGTTCCAACGGGGATAACGCCGCAGGATGCACCGACAGCGCCTACAGCTCCGTTCACGCCCTCGTTGAACGTTCCGTCTCCGCCGCAAAGATAAAAACGCTTTTCTTCGGAATCGGCGTTAGCCACGCGTCTTACGTACTCCTCCGCATCCTTGGGACAAACGGTGTGATATATCTCGAAATCAACACCTCGCTCACGGCAAATGCGATCGATCTCCTTTTCAAGAGCTATCTGCTCCTTCCCCTTGCCTGCGGCGGGATTAAGTATAAAATAATTCTTCATACGTCCGACCTCACTTGTTTTTTATGTTTTCCCAATATGCCCTTGCCGCGCCTTCTGTCTTATTTTCACCGAAGCGATAATATACGTTATTTTTAACGTCATCGGGCAAATACTGCTGCTTTACATAGCTTCCCGGATAATCGTGCGGATATTTGTATCCCTCGAACATGGGGCTTTGGAGCTGTTTCGGCACCTCTTGTCCCTTGCCCGCATGCACGTCCTCCGCCGCCGCGGCATAAGCAATATGTGCGGTATTGGATTTCGGTGCCGTGGCAAGTAGGATGGCCGCGTGGCTTAACGGTATATTGGCTTCGGGCAGTCCCAGCTCCTTTGCGCTTTCACAGCACGCGCGTGTGATCGCCGCCGCCATTGGATATGCAAGACCGATATCCTCGCTTGCTATTACCTGCAAGCGTCTGCAAGCGGAAATGAGATCTCCGCCCTCAAGAAGCTTGGCAAGATAGAAGATAGCCGCATCCGGATCCGAGCCGCGAATCGATTTCTGAAGCGCGGAAAGAAGATCGTAATGCACGTCATCGTTTGCATCGTAATTACCGAGCGAATTTGCGGAAAGCTCCCTTGCCGCATCAGCGGAAAGCTCGTCATCCGTCATAAAATACGCATTCTCCAGCAGACCTATGGAACGGCGTACGTCTCCGCCACCGCGAAGCGCTATCTGGCGCAGCGCCTCGTCCGATGCAACCTTTGAAAGTCTGCGGTCGGCATTAAGGGTATCCCACGCACGGCGAAGCACCACGGAAATACCGTCCGTACCCACGGGCTTAAACTCAAACACAGAGGAACGGGAAAGCACCGCCTTGTAAACGTAATAGTACGGATTGTCGGTCGTGGAGGCGATAAGCACCACACGCCCGTCCTCGATATATTCAAGCAGCACCTGCTGCTGCTTGCGGTTGAAATACTGTATCTCGTCAAGATAAAGAAGCACGCCGGAGGAGCCGAAAAGCCCCGTTGTATCGTTTATGACGTCCTTAACGTCGGAAAGCGATGCGGTTGTTGCGTTAAGGCGGCGCAGGGTAAGTCCCGACATTTCCGCAATGATATTAGCCGCAGTTGTTTTTCCCGTACCCGGAGGGCCGTAGAATATCATATTTCCTATTCTTCCGCCCTCAATAAGACGGCGCAGAGTTCCGTTTTTACCGAACAGATGCTCTTGGCCTACCATCATATCAAGGCTTGTGGGGCGCATTCTGTCCGCAAGCGGTCTGTTTTCTGCCATATTCCCTCCTAATTAAGCTTTGCAATGCTTGTATCAACGCTCTTAAGAACTGCCTCGCGAAGGCGTGCGTTTTCCACACTCTCAAGGCGGGGGTCTACGTCCTTCAGGAGTCTTGCCTCCTCGTCGGCGGCCTCGAATATCTCGACGTCCTGCCACGACGCCGCAAGCCTGAGTCCCGTATCTCCGTGCTGACGAAGCTTTTGCCCCTCGCCCGCAAAAAAATCTCCGGGACCGCGCATTGCAAGGTCCATTTCCGCTATTTCATATCCGTCACACGTCTTTTTCATTATGTTAAGACGTTTTTTTGCGTTCTCTCCGTCGCTGTCGGAAACAAGCACGCAATAAGATTTTCTGCTTCCGCGTCCGACACGTCCCCTCAGCTGATGCAGCTGAGAAAGACCGAAGCGCTCCGCATTCTCCACTATCATAAGCGAGGCATTGGGCACGTTTACGCCGACCTCGATTACGGTCGTGGAAACAAGTATCTTTATCTCCCCGCGTACAAAGGCAAGCATAACGGCATCCTTTTCCGCAGGCTTCATTTTGCCGTGCAGGAACGCAAGCGGAATATCGGAGAACACACCGTTTTTCAGCTCCTCCGCATATTTAACCGCCGCCTTTAACGGTGGCTTCGATTCATCGGGGAAAAGTATTCCCTCAAGCTCTCTGCCCTCATGCTCCTCGTCCTGTACCTCAGCTTCCTCGATGGACGGGCAAACTATATAGACCTGTCCGCCCTCCTCCACGTTTTTGCGTATAAAGGCATTTAGCCTTGCGCGATAGCCCTCATCCACAGCAAAGGTATCCACCCTCTGTCTGCCGGGGGGCATTTCGTCTATTCGGCTGACGTCCAGATCGCCGTACATGGCAAGAGAGAGCGTACGGGGAATCGGAGTTGCGCTCATAACGAGCGTATGAGGAACCTCACTACCCCTCTCGGAAAGCGCGGCACGCTGTGAAACGCCGAAGCGATGCTGCTCGTCCGCAACGATAAGACCGAGCCGCTCGCATCTAACACCGTCCGAAATGAGTGCGTGGGTGCCTATTACCATATCTATTTTCTCACTTGAGTCATCGCTTACAAGTCCTCGCAGGACCTCCGCCCTTTCGCGGGCCTTCATCGAGCCGCACAAAAGCGCAACGCGGTATCCGAGCCTGCGCATAAGCGGCTCCGTATCCGCAAAATGCTGACGCGCAAGTATTTCCGTAGGTGCCATAAGAAGGCTTCTGTAACCGTTCTTGGCGGCAACGTACATCGCCGCCTGAGCGCAAACGGTCTTACCGCTTCCAACGTCACCGACAACTATTCGGTTCATCGGCGGCACGTCACCGTCCCTGCCCATATCACGGCAAATCTCGTTTACCGTTCTCTCCTGCGCACCGGTAAGCGCAAATGGCTGACACGCAAGAAATTCGCCAAGCTCCGCATCCGCAAAGCGTATACCGCCGCACCTCGGTCTTTGTCCGGAGCAAACGGAAACGGCAAGCAGGCGGTAAAAGACCTCGTCAAAAACAAGTCTGCAGGCGGCACGGCGAAGGGCTGTATGATCCTCCGGCTCGTGTATATTGCGCAGTGCGTACGCAAGCGTGCAGAGCCCGCGTCTTTTGCGAATCGATTCCGGCAGTGTGTCCGGAGCAAGCGGCACAAGCGCCTCGATAACCTCGTGAACGGCATTCTCAAGCGTTTTGCGTGTCATACCCTCCGTCATTCTGTAAACCGGTACAAGATCGTGCGGAGGCGCATTCGGGTCCAGCCTTTCGTATGCGGGACTTGAAAGCACGTAATGTGTTTTCGCGCGCTGAAGCTTTCCGTAGAAGCGGTACTCCTCCCCGACCTTAAAGTAGGTCGAAAGATACGGCTGATTAAAAAACACAAGCTCCGCGCTTGACGTTTCATCCGTTGCACGGAATTTGGTAAGCGTCATTCTGTTCTTCAGTCTTGCGCTTTTCGGCTGTGTCGCAACCGTCAGAATAAAGGCATGGTCAAAGCCGTCGCACGCCTCCATGCTTATCTGCCTTACGTCGCCCCTGTCCTGATAAGCGCGCGGAAAATACCAAAGCAGGTCGGAGACGGTGTGAATACCGACTCTCGCAAGTGCCTCGGCTCTGGTCTTTCCTATTCCGTTTATCTCGGTAACTGGGCTTTGTAAGGTAAGCATATTACTCCTTCGGAAGTCCGAAATTCAAAACAAGATAGGTGTTTGCATCCGTCATACCGTCAACACCGCACAAAACGAGAACGCGGTCAACGCCCTCCTCCTTCGCAAGCTCGTAAACGGAAGACTTGTAGAAGCGCGGGTCAACGATGATAAGATCGTAATGCGCGGCAAGGAATTGTACCGCGCAATTTGCGTAGCTGTCCTTTACGATGAGAAGCTTTTCCCTACTCTCACCGTCCCTCGCGCTAACCTTGGCAAGGCCGTAATTACCACCCATAAAGGTGAGGTATTTATCCTTGCTCTCAATCGCGGAGCGGTCGTATATTCCGTCAAAGCTTCTGCTTTCGTACACAATTTCCGTAACAAGATCATCGACGTTCTGCGGAATAAAAAGCTCCACGGTATCGGGAGTTGCGGACGGGGACATCACGGAGGACCAGGAGGTACCGTAAAACTCCGTGCTGACGATCTCACGCTCAAAAGAATCTATCGCGAGCGGCGATTCGCCAAAGCCGCGCATCACCTCGCAGTATGCAAGATAAGCGCCGTAGCTTGTCCAATGGTGGTCGGTTTTGTAGTAGACGTACTCACCCTTATCCGCCGCCTTCTTCAGAACGGACTTAAGGTCAAGCGCATCCGCCTCGGCAAGAATCATCTCCCTTACCTTTTCAAGAGGCTCTGCGCTATATGCGGAGGGATAGTATTTTTGAAGCACGTCGCAGGGGCGTGGGACAAGCGCAAACAGCGCATCGGTTCCATCGTTTTCAAACGCCGAAAGAAGCGCGTTTATTGCCGCTGCATTTCCGCCCACAAATACGGTGCTTGCATTATCCTCACGCGGGATAAGATATCCGTCGGCACCGTAAATAACGCCGTTCGTTTCGTATCTTACGAGCGCCATATCGGAAAGCGCCTTCAATTCAAGCATCTTATCGCGCAGGGGAAACTGATGGCGGAAGTAATCCGCCGCTCTGTCGAAAAGCTCACCCGAGAACAGGTTTTTCAATACGTCTCCGGAAAACACGTCCGAAAGCGTTGTAAGCGAGGTGTTCTCGTTTTCGGAAAAATCCTTATCGGGCAAAATAAAGGTAAATATACTGCCTGCAAGGATAAGCACGCAGAATATTATAACTGTTGCAATATCAAATATCGATGCCTTGCGGGAGGCATTATTATTTTGTGCGTTCATTTATGCCTCCTCAGAAATTTGTGTAAAGGAACGGGCTGTAATCGGATGCTGTAATGATGGCAACGGAAAACAGTATACCGAGCAAAAGAAGAACAACGTCCGCTGTCCTTGCGACAATGCCGCCCTTTTCAAGCAGTCTTTCGCGCATCTTTGCGGGATACGGAGTTGCGGCGATGCACATTATCATCAAAAGAACGACAGAGCGAAGCACCTCGTATCCGTCAATTGCACTTATCGGGTTAAACAGCGATGCGGCATACCCAACGGGGCTTGCAATATTAGGAGATTCAAAGATAAACCAGCCGAACAGTATGAGGACGAGCGCATATATATGCTTCACCGCATCGTGTGCTTTATCAAGCGCCTTACCCCAAACGTATTTT
>JAFOAB010000035.1 GCA_017382555.1 Clostridia bacterium | reverse complement strand
GTTATGAATAGGGAAAAGGGAAAAATACATATGGTTGAGCCGGAGGCACAGCGTAGACAGGTTAGTGCCAAGGGTAAAAATAATTTGAAAACGACAAAAAGAGCCGTGGCGGGTGCAATGAATCGCATCCCAAGCGGAAAGGTGGCGATCGGTGCGGAGCCAAGGCGTGCACCTGCGGCTCCGCGTTTCCTGCGCGGTAACGTATATCGCGCCTCCGTAAGGGCGGAAAGGCTTGTTGCCGCTTCCGCCCCAAAGGGCCTTGTGTGGCTTTGCGTTTACTTAATGGGTGTTGTTTACGCGCGTGCCTCGCTTCTGTTTTCCGCCTACCCGCTCGGGATCGGCTTTATGTGCGCATCGGTAAAATATTTTCCGCTCGCGGCGGCGGGCGTTTTCAGCGGTGCCGTTGCAAACGGCGAGGCTGGAATCGCATATGCCTCCGTATCCGTGCTGCTAACCTCCGTTAGGCTAATTATTTCAATGTACGGAAAAGGTAAGGAGCGGGGAGGCTTGTTCCACATAGACCCAAGCGTGCGTATGTATATGTCGGCATTATCCGCCTTTGCGTGCGGGCTTTACGGTATTATACGCAACGGCTACAGGTATTATGACCTGTTCGGTAGCTTTCTGCTTGTGGCGTTAACGCCTTTGTTTACTTATCTTATCTCATCGGCGGCAAGCGGGGAATGCAAGAAAAGCAAGGTGTTTAACACCGTAGCTTGCTACGCGTTTGTTGCAAGCCTACTATATTCAACAAAGGATATATCCGCCCTCGGCATCAGTCTTTCGGCTGTGGGGGCGGGAATCGTTACCGCACTTGCGGCGCGTAAGCGCGGTGCATTGTATGGCACTGCGGCGGGAACGGTACTCGGTCTTGCGGGCGCTCCCGCGCTTATGCACGTGTTTTCGGTTTTTGGCTTCGCTGTCGGATTGTTGGGAAGGCTTTCCTCGCGTGCCGCTTTGCTTATTGCCTTGCCTATCGCTTGCATATCCGCTTATGCCGTATCGGGCATCAGCGGTGCGGCGTTGGCGTTTGCCGGTCTTGTTATCTCATCGTGCGTATATCTCACCGTGGAATATTTCGGGCTGCTTGATGCAGCGGGTGAGGCGCTTGAATGTAGTGAAACGGTAGTAAGCAAGCAAGCGGAGCAAGGCTGTGAGCAGCGCTTTGAGGCGCTTTCGGAAAGCTTTCGCTCTCTTTCCGAAATGTGCTACGCGCTTTCGGATAGGTATCGCCGCCCGGATGAATCCGAGCTACGTGGGCTTTGTGAGGACGTGTGCGAAAAATACTGTGCGCGATGCAAGGGCTCTCCGCTTTGCTGGAATCGCGATTATTCCTCAACTGCGGATATAATGGGCAAGGTGGTCTTTCGCCTCTCGGAGGGCAAAAAAATAACGCGAGGTAGCCTGCCGACCTTCTTCTCCTCGCGCTGTCCGAGCATTGACGGAATAATAAACGAGATCAACCGCGGCTGCGCCTTGATAACGAAAAAACACCTCCAAAGCAACAGGACGGAGGCGTTTGCGATGGATTATGAAGCGATCTCCGCGCTTATCAGCCGTGCGTTGGAGGAAAATTTGAACGAAAACGCAATAAACAGAAGGCTTACCGCCGATGCACGTGCGGCTTGCGCACGTTATATCGGGGAAGCGCCGCTTACCGTAACGGGCAAGCGCCACCTGCGTATACGCGCAAGCGGATTTGACGTGCAAAACGAGGCATATTCTCCGCAAATGGTGAAAAAAACGCTCGAGCGCATCTGCGGCGTTCGGCTATCGGAGCCGAAATGTGCCCTTGAAAACGGCAGAGCAACTCTATCACTCACCGCGGTTAGAAGATACGGTGTGCAGATGTCGTTTTTGAGCAGAGCAAAAAGCAACGACTCCGAATGTGGGGATTGCGTTTCCGTTTTTGAAAATCGGGAGGATTATTATTACGCTATGCTTTCCGACGGTATGGGTAGCGGTGACGAGGCGGCGCTGACAAGCAACGTGTGCTCCGTGTTTCTGAAAAAGATGCTCTCCGCAGGCAATGCGAAGGATATAAGCATTGAGATGCTAAACGATCTTGTTCGTTCCTCACGCGGGGAGTGCAGTGCCACCGTCGATCTTTTCGAGCTTGATATGCTGACGGGCAAGGCGTGCTTTATAAAAAGCGGCGCGGCACCCTCATTTGTAAAGCGCGGCGGCAGGCTTTTTCGCATCCAATCAAAAACCCTGCCGATCGGCATAGTGCGTGCCGCGGATGCGGAGCAGGTAAGCTACACCGCCGAGCACGGGGACATAATAATAATGCAAAGCGACGGTGTTGCGCAAAGCTACGAGGATTGTCCGTGGATGGCAAATCTGCTTACAAGATGCTGGACGGATGAGCTGGCGACTATGTGCGTGCGCATCCTCGATGCCGCGGAGGCAAATAACAAGGAAAATGATGACAGAAGCGTGTGTATTTTGAGAATAATTGAATTTTAACAGAAAAACGGCTGTCGCATTTGCGACAGCCGCTCGGGATGTTATTTGGAAATTTCGTGTGCAGCGGCATAAAGCTTCTGGAGCTTTGCGCGCTTACGGGTAAGAAGCATATTCATAATGTCGATATCTCTGCCGGTAAGTGTCTCAAGCTCACCGGGCTTAACGGTGCCCTTGTACACTCTGTCAATAAGCATTGCAAGGTGGATATCCATAGGAACGATGGTATCGTCGCGCTCGCACATAACGATGTTGCTGTTGCCTGCGAGCATATACTCAACTGCGGCATGACCCATCTCTGCGCCAAGCAGACGGTCGCGGAGCGTAGGTGCGCCGCCGCGTACTACGTGGCCGAGGCATGCAAAGCGAGTTTCAACACCGGTAAGCTCGGGGATGATCTTTGCAAGGTGCTCACCGTAGCCGTGAAGACCCTCACTTACCATAATGATGAACTGACGCTTGCCGTCCTTACGGCACTCGATGATATCCTTGATCATCTGCTCCTCGTCAAAGGGAATCTCGGGGATCGCGATTGCGGTGGCGCCGGTAGCGATACCGGTGTGAAGAGCGATGTGACCTGCGTTACGTCCCATTACCTCAACAACGTTGCAGCGTGCGTGGCTCTCGCAGGTGTCGCGAAGTCTGTCAACCATCTCAAGTATGGTGTTCATTGCGGTATCAAAGCCGATGGTGTAATCGGTGCAGGTGATATCGTTATCGATTGTACCGGGCAGACCGATACAGGGAATGCCGTGTGCGGTAAGGTCTGCGGCACCTCTCCAGGTTCCGTCTCCGCCGATACATATAATACCGTCGATCTCGTGGTCGCGGCAGGTCTGTATAGCCTTAGCCATACCCTCTTCGGTTGCAAACTCCTTGCAGCGGTCGCTGTAAAGAATGGTTCCGCCGTGGTTTATGATGTTGGAAACGTCGCGGGCGGTGAAGTCCTTGATGTCTCCCTCGATAAGTCCTCTGTATCCGCGGTAAATGCCCGCTACCTGAACACCGCGCTTAAGTGCGGTACGAGCGGCAGAGCGTATTGCGGCGTTCATTCCGGGTGCATCGCCACCGGAGGTGAGAAGGCCGATCTTCTTGATTTTATTCATATTATCCTCCTTGCAGACCGAGTCTGCCGGTAAATATCATATGTTAAATATTATAGTGAAGCTTTTCCAAAAAAGCAAGTAAAAAATCAGCGTAATTATTCGGTAAAAAACTGTTTAACGGAAAAGGGGATACTTTTCGCAGAGCTTGGTAACCTCAGCGCGGCAGTAATCCGCACTGTTCTCAAAATCGAATGCGGCAAGCTTGATGAGATGCGCAATGATCTTCATGTCCTCAACACCGAGGCCGCGGGTGGTAACTGCGGGCGTACCGACACGGATACCGCTGGTAACGAAGGGGGAGCGGGGATCACCGGGAACGGCGTTCTTGTTTACGGTAATGTATACCTCGTCAAGACGGTGCTCAAGCTCCTTGCCCGTAACCTCGGTATTGCGGAGGTCGACAAGCATAAGGTGGTTGTCCGTACCGCCGGAAACGAGGTCGAAGCCCTCTTCGATAAGCGCATCGGCAAGTGCCTTTGCGTTATTGATCACGTTCTGCTGATATGCCTTGAATTCGGGCTTAAGCGCTTCGCCGAAGCAGACTGCCTTTGCGGCAACAACGTGCTCAAGGGGACCTCCCTGAGTGCCGGGGAATATACCCTTGTCGATAGCCTTTGCAAGCTCCTCGCGGCAAAGGATCATACCGCCGCGGGGACCGCGGAGGGTCTTATGCGTTGTGGTGGTAACGATGTCCGCGTACGGAACGGGAGAGGGATGAAGTCCCGCGGCAACAAGACCTGCAATGTGCGCCATGTCCACCATCAGGTAAGCACCGACGGAATGTGCGATATCCGCAATGCGCTCAAAATCGATAATTCTGGGATATGCGGAAGCGCCGGCAACGATAAGCTTCGGCTTATGCTCCCTTGCAAGGGCCTCCATCTTGTCGTAATCGATTCTGTGAGTCACGGGGTCAAGACCGTAGGGAACGAAGTTATAGGTAAGACCGGAGAAGTTAACGGGACTGCCGTGGGTAAGGTGACCGCCCTCCGCAAGGCTCATTCCCATTACTGTGTCACCGGGCTTGAGAAGCGCAACGTATACTGCGCTGTTTGCCTGTGCGCCGCTGTGGGGCTGTACGTTTGCGTGCTCTGCGCCGAACAGCTTGCATGCGCGCTCGCGTGCAATGTTCTCGATAACGTCAACGCATTCGCAACCGCCGTAGTATCTGTGTGCGGGATATCCCTCCGCATACTTGTTTGTAAGTATGGAGCCGTTTGCAAGAAGCACTGCCTCGCTTGTAACGTTTTCGGATGCTATAAGCTCAAGTCCGCGCTGTGCACGGTCATATTCTGCCTTAACCGCGTTGCCTATTTCGGGGTCAAAGGCGGTAAGCGCATTGATGCTGTCAAGAATCATTTTATTTCTCCTTTTATCTGTAATTTGTGTTTAACGTAATTCTGCAATTATTTTATATCAAAAATTGCGTTTTTACAACCAAAAAATCGAAAAAAATTGAAATCTTGGGATTTTATGCAAAAAATAAATATTTCTCTGTTATTTATTGACATATCGTACAAAAATGTGATATACTCTATAAGGAATTTTTTGGGTAAGCGCGGAGGAAGGGCCAATGGAACAGTTTGAAAGGATCCTTGTCACGTCCTGTAAGGGCGGTGTGGGCAAGTCCACGGTTTCATCAAACCTTGCGAATGCGCTTGCGAAAAGAGGCAAAAGGGTGCTGCTTGTCGATATGGATCTCGGCAACAGAAGCCTTGATATTATGCTCGGTCTTGAAGATAGCACGCTTTTCGATATATGCGACGTTGCCGCCGGCAGAGTGAGTGCCGAGCGCGCACTTCTCATCTCCGATTCTCGCCCGGGAATTTTCTTTTGTCCCGCACCCTATCTGTACGGTGAGGATCTTACTGCGGATAAGCTTAACGACGCGCTTGAGCGCCTTGAGGAATACTGTCGCCCCGATTATACGATACTTGACACTTCGGGTGGCGCAGATTGCTCCGTGCATCTTTCCGCCGCTTGCGCAAAACGCGCTATAATCGTTACAACTCCCGCACCTACTGCCGTCAGAGCGGCAGAAAAATCGGGCGATCTGCTCGTTAATCTCGGTGCTGAGGAGCTTATGCTTATCATAAGCGGTATGGAGACCGATCCGAAGACCGCGGGGGAGCATTACGGCGTTAACGAAATGATCGATCGCACCTCGGTAAGGATACTTGGAATAGTGCCGAAGGATCCCAAGCTTGCACTGCTTACGGAAAGAGGTCTTCTTTGTGGAGAAAGCAAGCGTATAAAGGATACGTCCGGCAGAGCATTTGAAAATATAGCCGCAAGACTTGACGGGGAGCAGATGCCCCTGCTTTACAAGGTGCGCGGAATTAAGAACAGAAAGAAATTATTGCTTTCGGGTCGCGGTAACTGACCGCGCGTGATATACTGAAAGGACGCTACAAACGGAGGTTTTTCTGATGGAGATAGCAATTATTGCAAGTGATACCAAAAAAGAGCTTATGACACAGTTTTGCATTGCTTACTGCGGTATACTCAGCAAGCATAATCTGTGTGCTACGCAGATAACCGGTAACTATATTGAAGAGGCGACCGGTCTTAAGATAGAAAAGCTGCTTTCCGGCTCACACGGTGGTGAGCAGCAGATAGCGTCCCGAATCTCCTTTAACGAGATCGACGTGCTTCTTTACTTCAGAAGCACTACCCCGTCGGACGAGTTTAACGAGGCAGAGCATCAGCTTCTTCGCCTTTGCGACATACACAACATTCCCGTTGCCACCAACATCGCAACGGCAGAGGTGCTTGTATGTGCATTGCAGAGGGGCGACCTTGATTGGCGCGAGATCGTTAACCCGCGCTCCGAATATAACGTTCGTCGCAGATCC
>JAFOAB010000034.1 GCA_017382555.1 Clostridia bacterium | reverse complement strand
TTATAGGAAAATAAAATTAAGGAGCAAAAAATGATTTTTTGCAAAAAATGCGGCTTTGAGGTTACCCCGGGCACGCAGCAATGCCCCAAGTGTCACGAAAAGATTACGCTGTCGGGTGCAGATATTATATCCATAAAAGACGAAATAGCGAGAGCTAAATCCATAAAGAATTACGAGCTTGTCTATCACTACACCGAGGCGCTTGCAGATTACGGCTATCTGCCCGCGCAAAGAGAGTGGGCGTGCTTGCTCGAATCGGGTGAGCTTGACGAGATTAATCTCGATAAGGCTATGGGCTATTTTTACCTTGCCGCCCTTAAAAACGATCCATATTCGGCTTACAGATATTCAAGGCTTATCGGCAGGGAAAGCGAGAGTGTGTCGGTATTCTGGCTTGAATTTTCCGCACTTCTCGGCTGCAAGGAGGCTTATGCTGATATGGCGAGACTGCTTGACGGGCAGGGAAGAGCCACCGACGCAACCTATTATTACACCCTTGCCGCAAGGACGGATAACGTCAGCGCAATAGTCACCCTGGCAAGAAGATACTATGAGGGCATTGGAGCTGTAAAAAGTGATGCCTACGCAAAATGGTATATGGACAAGCTTACAATCCCGCCTATCAACGCGATAAGACTTGCTTACAGGCTGCGCACGGTGACGGCAAAAGAACCCGAAGAAAACACCTTTGAGGGTTACCTTCCGCTTGTCAGATTGCTTTGTGAGCGAGCAGAGGCTATGGGCTTTACCACGGCACAAAGACGGCTTACGGAAATACTTGCCGAGGAGGGTGATGCGCGAGCGCTAGCGAGGCTTGGTGTGCTTTACGCCGAGGGCATAGGCGGCGAAACCCGTCCCGACGAGGCGATTGCGTGCTTAAATAAGGCTGCCGCGGAGGGAGTTTCGGAGGCTTATGAAACCCTTGGAATGCTTTATCTTAGCGGATTTTTGGTGCAAAGGAATGCCGAGCTTGCCTTAAAATACTTCGAAATGGCAGCCAAGGGTGGATACAAAACCGCATATGAAACGATGGCTGACATATATTACCGCGGAGAGCACGTAGAGCGAGACGTTGAATACGCAGCTACTCTTTACGAAAAGGCGGCGGTAAGCGGCTCTGCATCCGCGCAGGAAAAGCTCGAAAAAATTACCAAAATGCGAACATCTCTTTACAAAGATGCGCTATTAAAAGAAAAAGACGACCCGAGGGAAGCCTTTGCTCTTTTGAATAGATCGGTGTCGATGGGGCACATTCCCGCTTATCAGCGACTTGCCCGTGCATATCTGCTCGGTCTCGGCACAAAAGAAAATGCAAGACTTGCGGTAGCACTCTTGAAGCGAGCTGTCGAGCTTGGTGACGACGGGGCTGTATATCCGCTTGGTGTGTGTTATCTTCGCGGCATCGGCGTTAAGCAAAGCTATAAGCAGGCGCGCGTTCTGCTTGAAGCCGCATACAAGCAGGGTATAGAAATTGCGGGAGAGCATATAGCGGCTATGCTCGAAAGCAAGCGTATAAAGCTTTCCGAAAGATATTATTCCTCGGGAATAAGGCTTCTGTATTCTCAAAAAGCAGAGGCGGCTATGCAGGCATTTGAGATAGCCGATAAGTTTGGAAACGCCAAGGCTACCTACACGCTCGGCTGCTTTTTTGAGCCGCCAGAGCACTTTCAAAAGAGGTGATGATCAGACCCGTAAAGGTTGCCGACACCATCATCAGCATCAGCCACGGCACACGGTTTTTAAACAGTTCAAAGGGAGAGGAACGCAGATACGGCTTTTCAGAGGGCGTAATACCGCTCATCAGCTCCATATCCTCCGTGGCCTCTTCTTCCATGACGTCCATTGCGTCGTCGAAGGTCACGATACCGACCATTCTTCCCTCGCCGTCCACAACGGGCAGGGCGATGAAGTTATACTTGGAGAACATACGCGCCACTTCTTCCTGGTCGGTCTGGGTGGTGACGAAGATCATGTTGGTGATCATGATGTCCTCGATTTTCATTTCATCATCTTCCGCCAGCAGCAGATCCTTGACGGTGACGATACCCAGCAGGATTCTGTCTTTGCCGATGACATAACAGGTATAGATGGTCTCCTTGTCCACACCCTGCCGGCGGATACGCAGAATTGCCTCCTCCACCGTCATATCGGGGCGCAGGGGGACATACTCCGTGGTCATAATCGAACCGGCAGAGTAATCCGCATAACGCAGCAGCTGGTTGATGGAAGAGCGCAGCTCCGGATTTGCGGTCTGCAGAATACGCCGGACCAC
>JAFOAB010000033.1 GCA_017382555.1 Clostridia bacterium | reverse complement strand
ATCCTCGTATTTCCAACGGATGGCAGGAAGAAATATCGTGTTTTCCGTTGCCGTTGAAGCGGAAAAATAAAAAACGCGCGAATATGGTGCAATTTTGCGAAAAGCCTTCCCCCACAGGAGAAGGCTTTTTTGATATCCGCAAAGAGATGACCCCTACAGATTTTCAAAATCTGTAGGGGTCATCTCTTTGTTTTCCGTATCAATTTTTGCCTTAACGCAAAAATTACAGATGAATCTCGTCGATTTGCAGGAACTTTTCCGCGTCGGTGACGGAGGAGATGGGGTAGGTCTTGAAGCGGCCGCACTCACGGCAGAACACCTTGACCTTATCTCCGAGGCAAACGGCATCGTAATCGCCGTGGCCCTTTTCGCAACCGCAGGTTATCATTCCGTCCTCCTCAAGCTCCATAAGGATGAACTTGATTATGTCGTAGATATCCGCATCGTTGAGGTTCTTTGCGATGTTGAGCGCGTCGTCGTTATCCTCCTCTGCGTTCTCTTCGTCAAACTCCTCGCGCTGACCGCCTACAAGCTCGCGTAGGGTGCTTTCCTGCTCCTCAAGCGCCTTTTGTACGTTTTCCTGATGGCCGAAGAAGCAGATGTCCAGCCCCGTAACGGAGCAGGGAATGCTGAACATATCGCGGGAGAAGAATACCTGCGTGCTTACGGTAAAGCTGTGGTCCTTTCCGCACGCAAGGCAGGGGGTGCGGAGGCGGATCTTATCGTCCTTGGTTTTGGATATCTCCATTGCGGTCTGCTTGCACACGCAATTAAGCTTCATTCTGTCCGCGGTGAGGGAAAATACTCCCACGGGCGCCATAACTCCGCATCCGCAAACGGGACAGCGGAAGGCAACGGTTGTCTTTTTGGGATCTATCAGCATAATAACTCCTTTAAGGTATTACTCGGGCAAATTTTCGGAATCGGCGCGTATAGCCGCCTGATGCTCGGCAAGCGTTTTCGAGAACACGGTGCGCTTGTCTTGCTTGGTGTAGAAGTAATAGTAATCGGTCTTTCCGGGGTACATTGCGGTAACTATCGCATCGTATCCGGGGCTGGAGATCGCTCCGGGGGGCAGACCGTCGTTTTTGTAGGTGTTGTAGGGGCTTTCAACCTCCAGATCCGCGGGAACTATCCTGTCGGGGCGCTTGCCCGTCAAAACGTGGATAGCGTAGGCGGCTGTTGCGTCGCTTTCAAGCCTCGGGAATGCGGCCGGGTTGTTCAGACGGTTGTGGAATACGGACGCAACGTTTTCAAACTCCTCAAGGTAGTATGCCTCCTCCTGAATGAAGGATGCGATGGTAACGATCTCGTCTACCGTAAGATCAAGCTCTTTTGCGCGGTCGTAATAAACGTCCTTGAACTTGCGGTTGAAGTTGTTAAGCAGCTTGTATACCACCTGCGCGGGGGTCGCATCGGTGTAAAAATCGTAGGTATCGGGGTAGAGATATCCCTCAAGGCGGTAGTATCTGTCTTCAAGGTTTCCGCTCTCCTCTAATTCACGCACAAAGCGGAATTCGCTGTAATCCACCTCGTTTATCGCGTGAATGAAGCTCTCGCGGTCGCCGATGCCGTAGGAAACGAACAGCTCGATAATATCCTCCACGCAATAGCCCTCGGGGATGGTTATGCGCACGATCTCGCGCACAAAGCGGTATTTGAATTCGGAAAGCAGCTGGTCATAGTTAAGCTGTGGGCTTACCTCGTACTCACCCGCAATAAACTCTCCGTCATCTTCCTTTATCTCGGCATAAAGCTTAAATACGTCGGGATATTGGATGATGCCGCCCTCGTGAAGCAGGTAGGCGATATCCTCGACGGTTGCCTCCTCGGGTACGGTTATCATAACGGGCTCCTCGGGCTTTACAAAGGCAAATACGTCGTTACCGATGGTAATAACGTAATACCCCGCAAATACCGAAACAACAATAACGAATACAAGGTAAAGGCAGGTCTTAACAAGCGCGGTAACGATGCCGCTGTTGACCGTCTTTTTCTTTCTGCGTCTCGGCGCGGCAATGACCCGCGAGCTTTCGCGTGTGAAGCTTACGCTTGGCGCCGTTTTTTGGTTTTGCGGTCTTTTCGGCGCTGTTGTTTTCTTTTCGGGTTCGCTGTTTTTCATAAAAACCTCATTTGCACACGGATGCATTCGGGGCATCGAGGACGTTGCCCCCTACAACAAACGCGGTGTGCGGAATTTACATCAGATAATTATAGCCGCAATGAATATGATGATGCATATTATCGAGGCGGGTGAAAGCAGAGCGATAAAAAAGCTGCCGACACCGCCGCCTGCGGCGTGGGAGGAT
>JAFOAB010000032.1 GCA_017382555.1 Clostridia bacterium | reverse complement strand
GTACTCGCGTGCCATACAAAGCATAACGGCGCATCCTATGCGGTCGTCTATCGCCTTTGCGGCAAGCTTTTTGCCGTTTTCGCCAAAGTATTCAAAGGTGGGAATGAAGGAGGCAAAGCATCCCGTCTCAATAATTCCCTCAAGCTGCTTTTTGTCGGTTGCGCCTACGTCGATGAACATATCGTCCGCGTGGGGCAGCTGCTTTCTTTCGTCGGGTGAAAGCATATGAACGGGCTTTGTGCTGATAACGCCGTATACGTCCCTGTTATCAAGCGTGCGCACGGTAACGCGCCTGCCCATAAGGGCGGTGGGCATTATACCGCCGATGTTGGAGAAGTACAAAAGCCCCTCCTCACTTACACCGGTAATAAGGAATCCGACCTCGTCCATATGCGCAAAAAACGCAAGCGTTTTCTTTTTGGGGTCATTTCCCACGTATGCAAAGGTGTTGCCGAGGCGATCCGTTTCATATCGGTCGCAGATGCCCTCAAGCTCCGCCTTTATAATATCGTTTATGTCCTCCTCAAAGCCCGAGGGGCCGATGGCGAGACAAAGTCTCCTAAACAGCTCGGTATCGGGGGTGAGGCTCTTTGTTTCAATAATAGTTCTCATTTACTCACCTCTCTCCGCAAATTCCTTGATGATCACGGCGGCACGGGTAAGGTCGTTAAGATCGACTATCTCCTCCGCGGTGTGCATACCGGAGAGGGGAATACCCATCAAAACACACGGAACGCCGATGCCGGAGATGTTCAGCACGTCCGTATCCGTTCCCGTTCTGCCCGCGTAGGCGATCTTCTGGGTGGGGATATTCATCTCGTCCGCAATCTCCTTTACGCGTGCGGTGAGGCGCTTGTCGCACACGGGGCTTGCCGTAAGGCTCGGTCCCTTGCCGCGCTTTACCGTCTTATCCTCGCGTATACCGGGGAATGCGGCAAACTCCGCATCAAGCACAATGGCAATGTCGGGGGCAATATCGTAGCCGCCCGTTCTGCCGCCCACACATCCGACCTCCTCGCGTGCGGCAAGGTGGAGGTACACGTCGTATTTAAGCTTCTTTCTGTCAACTGCGGCAAGTCCCGCAATTGCCGCGGCACAGCTTGCCTTGTTGTCAAAGCCGTGTCCGCTTACCGCGTCAAACATTAATTCACAGCATTCGCTTGCAAAGCCGCAAAGCGTGCCGACGCGCACCACCTCGTTTGCCTCGTTGCCAAGGGAGGTGTCAAGCAGCAGGGAGGAAAGCTCGGGTGCGCCGCCCGCCTTGCTTCTGTCCTGCAAATGGGGAGGGGTGGAGGCAAAGTATGCGGGCACGGTGCGTGTGCCGTACACGTTCACCCTTGCCGCGGGCAGGATGCGCGTGTCGATACCGCCTACGTTTGTAACGCCGAGAAAGCCGTCCTCAAGCACCTTCGTTACCATAAAGCCCACCTCGTCAAAGTGGGTGTCGATAAGCAGCTTGGGTGCGTTTTCTATTTCGCTTTTTATGCCGAAGATATGTCCGCCGCAGGTCTCCTTGCGGTAAAAATCAAAGTGTTCGCCGATAAGCTCGCACAGCTTATCGCCCGCATCTCCCTCCATTCCCGAAACGGATGGGATGGAGCAGAGGGAAAAGAGCAGGTTTTTTAATTCTTTGTTGTTTAATTCCATATTTTCTCCTTGATATGTCGGGCGAATCCGGTTCGCCCCTGCGGCGGCTTTTGCCGTCATTCTTGAGGGCGCGTGTGTTGTGCCTTTGCAGATGCTTCGCTGCGCTCGAGCATGACAGCAAAGGCATTCCGGTATTGAAAGCGACCGAAGAATCTGCAGGGGCGGTCAAAGTTTCTTTATTAGCTCCTTGAAGTGCCGTCCGCGCACCTCAAAGTTCGGGAACGCGTCAAAGCTTGCGCAGGCAGGGGAG
>JAFOAB010000031.1 GCA_017382555.1 Clostridia bacterium | reverse complement strand
TTCATGGTCTAACATTCGTCTGTATTCTCTTGGCATAAAAAATCCTCCTATGGTAGTTTTCTTAATTCTACCATAGGAGGTCTTTTTTGTCACTGTCCGTTTTTAACGGATCGGTTCAATTCCGTACTCCTTCGTTTTTTATTACGCAAGCATATCCATAAGATCGCGCAGTGCAGTTTCGAACTTTGCGCCGTACCAATGGTCGGCATCGCCCTGAGTGTTGATGATGCACTTTACGGTGTAGTCGGCAGCGATCCTTGCAGCCTCAAAAATGCTCTTATCGTTCATAAGCGCGCCCGTGAATGCGGATGCGTAGATATCACCCGTGCCGTGTGCGCCCTTGCCGATCTTATCGTGCTCATAGTGGCTCATTTTTCCGTCGGAATATACCGCAACACCGGTCTTACCCTCGCGGTAGCCAACGCCCGTCATAACAACGGTTTTTGCGCCGAGAGCGCAAAGCTTTTCGCAAAGCTCGGTAACGTACGCCTCGTCATAGCTTTCGCGATATTCGCATCCCGTAAGGAAAGCCGCCTCGGTTATATTGGGAACAAGGATATCGGCTGTGCCGCAAAGGGGCTTCATTGCCTCCACGTAATCCATATCAAAGATGGAATAAAGCTTGCCGTTATCTGCCATAGCGGGATCAACGATGCGAACAGCATCCTCGGTGCCCATAGTCTCAAGGATATTCTTTACGTAGCCAATCTGCTTAATGCTTCCGAGATAACCCGTATAGATCGCCTTGAACTTGATATTCTCCTTCTGCCAATGTGCCTGAATGGCGGGCATATCGTCCGTAAGATCGCGGAAGGTAAAGCCGCTGAAGCCGCCCGTGTGGGTAGAAAGCACAGCGGAGGGCAGAATGCAGGTCTCCATGCCGCAAGCGGAAAGGATGGGAAGCGCAACAGTAAGCGAGCACTGACCAACGCAGGATATATCCTGTATCGTCAAAATCTTTTTATAAGCCATTTCAAAATTCTCCTTGCTTTTTTAACGGAATTATTATACAATTTTTCTGATGATACGAAAATGCTCAGAAACGGAGAAAATTATATAACCAGATGAAATACAAGGTCGATAAAAGCATCCGCCCCGTGTATCTGCAGATATATAAGCAGATAAAGGATGATATTATAGGCGGCAACTATCCCTATAACACAAAGCTACCCTCCAAGCGTCTGCTCGCCGACGAGACGGAAACGAGCACGATAACGGTGGAGCACGCCTACGCCCTGCTTTGCGACGAGGGCTACGTGGAATCGAGGGAGCGCAGTGGATTTTTCGTTATCTTCCGCAACACGGACGGCTTTGCATTACCCTCCTTAGCTGAAGGATATCACAAGGAAATATCATTTGAAAATCAAAAAAGCCCCGATTTTCCCTTCTCCGTGCTTGCAAAAACGATGAGAAGCGTTATAAGCGACTTTGGAGAAGCGATACTGAAAAAATCGCAAAACAAAGGCAGCCCCGAGCTTCGCCTTGCAATAAAGCACTATCTTGCAAAGAACAGAGGTATCAACGTGGATGCCGAGCAGATAGTTATCGGCTCCGGTGCCGAATACCTTTACGGACTGATAATCGAGCTTATCGGCAGAAGCAGAACGTACGGAATAGAATACCCCTCCTACAAAAAGATAGAGCAGGTCTACCGTGCCGCAGAGGTCAGATACGAGCCTCTGCGCTTATCAAACGACGGAATTGACAGCGCAGAGCTTGCAAGCACCTCCGCAAGCGTTTTGCACACCACGCCGTACAGAAGCTATCCCACGGGCGTTTCGGCATCGGCAAGCAAAAGGCACGAATACATCCGCTGGTCGAACGCGGGCGACAGATACATTATCGAGGATGATTTTGAATCCGAGTTTTCCGTTTCCACAAAGCCGGAGGACACGCTGTTTGCGCTTTCCGATAAGGATAACGTAATATACCTGAACACCTTTTCCAAAACCGTTTCCCCCTCCCTGCGTGTCGGATATATGGTTTTGCCGAAGCGGCTTGTCGGTGAATTTGAAGACCGCCTCGGCTTTTATTCCTGCACCGTGCCCACCTTTGAGCAGTACGTAATTGCAAGGCTACTCCAAAACGGCGATTTCGAAAGGCACATAAACAAGGTAAGGCGCAATAAAAGAAAAGAGCTTGCAAGCAATACAAAGTAAAAAAAGAGAGGCAAAGCGGACTTCTCATAAGGATGTTACCATTCTCCTTGTAGGGACAGGCGTCCTCGACTGTCCGTTAGCGCGAAAATTTGATACACAGAAAGCAAAGAAAACC
>JAFOAB010000030.1 GCA_017382555.1 Clostridia bacterium | reverse complement strand
GGAGATGATGAGCCACGTACTTACCACTAAGGCAGAGGCACTCTTCTCCCAGAACTGGGCAAACGTTAAGGGCGAGGACGTAAGCTACATGAAGGAGAGAATCAAGCTCTCCGGTCTCGCTGAGTAATTAGATAACTCTTATAAAACGGCTGTTCATTCGAACAGCCGTTTTAAATAACAAATAAAAATGGGAATCACGATGTGATTCCCATTTTTGTTTTAGTCTACGTATTCAACAATAGGGTTGCCGCGTCTTTCCAGCTTTACGTTAAATACCATAGAGTTGTAGATGCCCCAGTTAGAGGTGATAAGCATCATTTCACCGTTTTCTGCATTCTGGTATTTAGCGCATATTCTGGGCTCGTATACAGCGCCGAAGCCTGCTGACTGAGAAATTACAAGAACGGGATCGGACCATTTTCCGTTGATGGAATTTGCGACTCGCATATAGATTCCGCTTGCCTTGTAGCCTCCGGTATTACTGGATGCGTACATCATAACCCATTCGCCAAGGTACTCGTTATACATAATGCCGACTCCGCCCATACCGCCTTCGATAATGAGTGTGCTGTTGGCAAGTCCGTTTTCGCCGCCCTCGAATATTGCTTTGCCGTTCTTGTCGTAACCTACGCAATACTGATATGCTGAAATGTTTTCGATTTCGCTTGCGGGAACGCGCATAAGCTTGCATCCGCCGATTCTACCGCCCGGCTGACCGAAGATGTATACCCATTCTCCGTCAAGCACGGGATAAAGCTGTGAAAATTCGCTTTTCTCTGACCAACGAAGGTCGGAGGGAGTTTCCCAGGTTCTGCCCATATCGCGGGAAATTGCTATTCCGCCGTAGTTGCATCTCCAAGCACCGTTTTCTCCGTCCTTGCTCCATCGTCTTACGGACATATAGGTGAAATAGAGAGTGTCGCCGATCTTGATTCCGCCCGTGGGAATCTTTGACATTTCAACACCGCTTTTGTGATTGGAGAGGAGAAATTCGCTTGCAAATCCATCGTATACACCTTGATCGGAGAGATAGAATCCGTCAAGGAGAATACCGTCGGTGTAATCATCATCATAGGTAAATCCAAGTACGTTCGCACGCCAAGGACCGCCGTAAGCGGGATCGTTTTTATCTGTGGCGTTATCCGCGTCTCCCTCGGTATCACCGAATGCAACGAGTACGAAATCGCCGCAATCGATCATATATCCGCCGCCCGAGCCACCGATGTTGTAATTCGTGAAGGTTTTGTTGATGGAGTATTCACCGGAAAGCATTGTGATAAACTCGACGTTCGCAACTCCTACAAGATTGTAGGCTGTATCGTTAAGCGAAAGCATATTTGCGCGGTCGGTTTTATCCTTGTTTGTTGCAGTATAATAACTGATAGCTGTGTTCAGGTGTGCCTTTGCGCTATCGGACGGGGGAAGAGCATCGCGAAGCTCTTCAAGCTCTGCATCCGTAAGATTGGAGAGGTCGTACACGCCCTCTTCTATTACCTTATCATAGGTAGGAGGAGTATCGTAGCTTGTCGTTGCACCGCTTGGTGTGGGAAGCGCGATTGCTTCATCTACCTTGGTGTAGTCAGAGGAGAGGAAGGAGACTGAATACGCGTCAGCTATATACAGCTCTGTGTTGTTTTTGTTGTTTCCTTTTATAGAAAGCGAGGTTGTATCGGATTTAAAAGCTCCGCCAAGCACGTTGATGGAGAATTTAGCATTCTCGCCAACTTTAGATACGTAATTGTACTGATCCTCGTTCGGCACTGCGGTAATGGTTGAAGTGTTAAAGCTACCGCCCTGAATATTCAGTACGATATGACCGTTTACGGTAGGATGATAGTTCTTAAACATCTCATCGTATATCATAAGATACTGCGAGCAGAGCAGGGGATTATTGCTCGAGAATTTTGCATTTACGATATTAACGCATACGGTACCTTCAACGTTGTTCTGACCCGAAACGGTGAAATAATATCTGTCAGTTGACGTAAATGAGGGGGCTTTACTTGCTGTTCCTATGGTTATGCTTACGGTTGCGTGTTCATACACGTTGCCGAATACGGACCTGTATCTCTTTGTTACGTTACCGCCACTAAAGCTGTGCCATGTGCCGTCAAGCACTTCAATTTTAGCATCCTCGCGGCAGCTTACGCTTTCGACGGAGACGTATGCGGCGTGATCCGCATGGTATCCTGCGACAAGCTCAATGTTTTTGGTGGCACCCTCGCCAATCGTGCAGGTGAGTCCGGTGCCGAGGGTAATATCGTTATACTGCATACATATCTTGATGTCCGCAGTATTGATGAGCTGTGTGTTTTTGATGGTGTAGTCGCCGTAGAAGGCTATCTCGCTCGTTAACGTGATAGATGCGTTATTAGTCTGCCTGTAGTTCACACCACCGTAATAGGAGGTAATGATAACCTTGGATCTGTTAGCAGGGAAGTAATATGTGAAATCCGCGCTTGCCGCACCCGTGTCATTCATATCAGAATTTATGGTGCTTGCAGGATCAAGCGTTATCGCATCGGTAACGACGATAACAACCGTGTCCGCAGCTACGTTCTTGGTCATACCAAGTGCTGTTTCGAATGTGACGGTTGAGGTATCGGAGGAGCCGTCTCCGTTTTCGTGCCCGCTCTCGGAAACGTAAACGACGCTTGCATTAGAATGCTCCGGTGCGGGATCTGCTGTGAAGCGCTCGATTTTGTAGTTCAATGCATAGTCGGTTATTATTTCCGCAATCTGCCTATCGGATTCAGCGGCGGAGGGATCGTTTATTATCATATTGCAGATCTCCGAAAGAGTAAAGCTTGTACCTTCACCGATGTACGTATATCCGGTGGCCTCATCGATTGCGTAAGGATAAGCAACGATGCGGGTATTGAAGCTGTATTTCGCATGCTCAAGATCGTATATCAATATTCCCTTGTAGTATGCTTCGTAAGCATCCTGCTCATAGCTGTAATTGCGATATCCCGTTTCGCCTGCGGTGTATGCATAGGATCTGTGTGCGTTTACGTTACCTATGGTGGGGAATACGCAGTCGTCATTAAGCATAAAGGCATAACCGAATTCGCAAATGGGAGTAGTGTCAACAAATTCCGCATTAATAGATTCATTAACACCTATTGCGGGGCCGAGATCCGTGTTCTTTAAGGAGAAGCCGAGATTATCGAAATAATCATTTGCATTAATTGAAACGTAAAGGGAAGGATCGACTCCATCATTGAAATTAACGGTAATATCGGGGCTTGGGAGGGTTACGTACGTTGTAATATTGTTTTTTTCCGTGGTTGCGTCAATAAATTTAGCAACTCCGGCATTTTCGCCAACTGAGATCCATACGTTGCCGCTATCCGCTCTCGTTTGCTCGGTAGGAGCGGAAGCCGTTCCGTTGTATTTCTTGTTACCGACGTATATTCTTCCGAAGCGAGCACCGTTAAGAGTGATTTTTTGGGTACCGAAGTTGATTGCGGTGCCCGAGGATGCGGTTCGATATCCGGTGACTATTACGAAGGTGCCTGCGCCCTTTGCAATGGGCGCATCATGATTTTTAGCGGGGCATTTGCCAACTCCGTGGTTGTTGCCCGAATAGTCAAAGGTAGCACAGCTTTCTGTAATAGTTAGGTTGTTATGCTGGAGGTAAACCGCTCTGTTCGCGGTGGGGGATATATGCAGAAAATCAATCCCATCGAAAATCACGTCGTTTTGGAATGCAACGCCGTAATACAGCATAAGTCGGGCTTCATTGGTGCTCCTGTAGTCCACGCCGCCGTAATTTGATGTAATGGTAACGGTTCCGCCTGCATCCGCAAGCAATAAAATGGTTGAATCGGCGGAGGTTTTGGTATTAACTCCGTCCATCAGTACGATGGTACCGCCAATACCGGTTTCGGCAAGCTTTGCGAATGCCGCAGTGATGGTAGCAACGGGCGAATTCAGGCTTCCGTTATTTGAATCATCACCCTCGGACATGCTTAAATAGACGACCGGATCGTTGTTTGCGGCAAATACGTCCGAAAGCGTAAGCATAGGGAATGCGCTGAGGAGGGTTATTATGGATAAAACAAAGGAAAGTATCTTGTGCGAAGCTTTCATTGGTCTAAGCCTCCTCGTGATTTACATCGGCTTTGATGCGTTTTGTGAGTGAATCTAAATATGCGGATGGGCTAAGTCCCGATTGAATGCGGAAAAATCTGCTGAAGGAATATACGTCGGGGAAGAACAGAAGCTCTGCAACGCGCGAAGGTGCAAGTCCCTCGGAAAGCTTATCCTTTGCAAACTCAAGACGAAGCGAGTTACAGTATTTAATGAGGGAAACGCCGTATGCTGCTTGGAAGCGCTTGGCAACGTAAAATTTGCTGTAATGGAACTGATCCGCTATCATATCGAGTGAGATCTTGCCATTCAGATAATTGGCGTCTATAAAGCTCTTAATGCTGCTTATAAAGTCCATCTCGGAGTCGGAAAGCGTATTAAGCTCGCCTACGTTGTCAAGCATTATGGAGCGAAGGATGCCTGTCAATATTTCCTTACACGCAAGCTGATAAAGTGCAGGCTTTGTGTGGCAAAGCTTTATTACCTCGTTAATTGATGCGGTAAGCTTTTTGCGATTTGAAATTTCAAAGAAGGGGAAGGGGATATCGCCATCAAAAAAGTCCGGCTGAATCATCAAAATTTCATCTGAGCTGAATTCGTGAAGATTCTTGTAGGAGACATACGCAAGAGGACTGTATTCAGAATACATACAGTCAAAATGTATGTGGGCGTGAAGCGGCGGTTGTGCATCGGCGGGTACGCTGATGACATGGTTTACCCCGGGAGGAATAAGGATAATGTCGTTTTGCTTAATTTCGTAATTTTTGCCGTACATAGAAAGCTGAAAGCTTCCTTCCTTCAGCCAAATAAGCTCATAATCAAACAGCGCACGCTCCTTTATTTGCAGTCCGGGGCGAAGCGTAGAAAGAATTGCGGCTCTGACGTAAGGTGACAGTTGATTTGTATTCAGCATAACTACTCCTTGAAAGGGTTGTTACTTTTTAGAAATTTCAATTTCAAATACAAGGGAATTGTATACGTTGGAGCGGGAGCAAATAAGCATAAACTTGCGACCGCCATCCGTGACGTATTTAGGAGATATGCGAGGCTCATATACGGAGCCGAAGGATGCCTGCGACATAATAAGCGCGGGCTCTGACCAAATGCCATCCAATGTTTTAGCAACTCGCATTACTATACTGCCGAATTGGATATCTCCGGCATACGGTGTGCAATAGGTAATCATCCACTCGCCGAGGTATTCGTTAAACATAACCCCGACACCGCCTACACCGGCCTCGATAATGGCGTAATCGGTCATCATTGCATCGTAGCCGCGCTCGTATTTTGCGCTTCCGTCGGCATTTCTGCCAACCATATATTCATATGCATAGAAGTTTTCGATCTCGTTGATCGGTACGCGCATAAGCTTAAGGGCGCCGCGTCTGCCACCGGGTACACCGAAGAAATAAACGTAATCTCCGTCAATTACCGGATAAAGCTGACCGAAATTGCTTTCCTCGGGCCAACGCAGATCGGAGGGAAGCTCCCACGTTCTGCCCATATCGCGGGAAATTGCAAGCCCGCCGTAATTACAAGGCCAGATGGGGCCGTCATCAAGATCCCATCCGCGAACGGACATATAACAGAAGTATAAGGTGTCGCCAATCATTATACCGCCCGTGGGGATCTTCGATGCTTCGTGTCCCTCAGCATAAGCGGAGGCGAGAAACTCCTCGGCATAACCGCCGTTTTCGCCCATATCGGAGGTGTAAAAGCCGTCAAAGGTTATTCCGTCGGTATAGTCGGTATCCGTAGTGTATCCGAGGGAGTTTGCGCGCCACGGCTTGCCGAGACCGCCCTCGGCATTATTATCTCCAAATGCAAGCAGCACGTATTCGCCGCAGTCTATCATATAACCGCCGCCCGCACCTGCGATGTTGTAGTTGGTAATCGTTTTATTTATAGAATACTCTCCGGTCAGCATGGAGATAAAGCGAACGTTCTCCACTGCCTTGAAATTGTAACTGTCAGAATTATCGAAGAGTACTCTGTAGCCTGAGTATTTATCAGCACCGTTTTTGCTTATCATGCTGTTGATGCTCTGTAAATTTTCCTTCGCCTTAGCGGTCAGCTTGCTCTCCTCCGCGGCAGTTAATGCGCCGGTGGTGGGCTTTTTGTCCGATAACGGAGGGGTGGAGTAGGAAAGCGTGATGATCTTGATCTCCGGCGCTTTTATTACTGAGCATTGCGCGTTGTCTATCGTTTTAACAATACCGGAGGAGGTCACATTGCCGGAAAAGCTGCTTGTAACGTAAAGGTTACACTTCACCGCGCTTGTACCCTCGACCGTAGCGTGGGATTGCGGGAAGGTTCCGTTTGTTATACACACGGTAACTGATGCGGTGGAGGAGAAGGGCGTTTTGTCGGAAGTGGGCTGAACCACGTAAATCTGCTGCTTGTTAAACGTTCCGCCGTTGATCTTTAAGGTAACGGAGCCGCTTATTACCGTGGTAACGTCTCCGCTTTTGGAGCCGGATCGGCAAACTGCGTATATGGGGGAAGCAAAGCTTCCGCCGTTAATTTCCATATAAACAGAGCCTTCAACTCCGTTCATGCCGGTTGCGGAGTTGAGATTTGTTGAGCCGCTTGCGGTAAATCTTCCTCCGTTTACAATAACGGAAAAGCTTACGTCCTTGTCTATAGTTCCGAATACCGCATTTGTTTGTGTGCGCTTGTTGCCGCCTCTGATGTAGCTCCAGGTTCCGGAATTAACTGTAACTACCGCATCCTCGTGACAGCTGTTTTCAAAAATGCTGTCGAGTGCGGAGTTGCGGGCCTTTGTGCCACATATGAGTGCAATATCGCTGGTTACACCGCTTGCACGCGTGAAACGATGTCATTGCCAATAGTGATGTTGTTGTATCTGAAGTAGAGAGTGAGATCTGAGCTTGCTGCAACGATATTAAGACCTTCAAATACATAATCGCCGTAAAAACCAACCTCAGAAACAAGGGTGAGCGTTGCACCTGCGCTCTTTCTGTAATCTACTCCGCCATAAACGGAGGTTACAGTAACGGCGCCCTTGTTAGATGGAAAAAAATACGTAAAATACTTAGCATCGGGAAAAACGGATTTTATTTCCGCAACTCTGGTAGCGGAAATCGTGTTGCGTGGATCGAGAGTAATTGGACCGCAAATAACGATTGTTCCACCGTTTTTGGTCATTCCCAGACCCTCGGCAAGAGTTGCGGTGTTTTCGGGGGAGGAGCCGTCGCGCTTTCCGTTACCTTTTTCCGATACAAATGCAACGTCTCTGTTATATAGAAAATTATCGTCCGGAAGCTCGAAGGGGGCATCGGGAGCTTCGGTAGTAACTGGAGCCTCGGTAGTAACGGGAGCCTCGGTAGTAACGGGAG
>JAFOAB010000004.1 GCA_017382555.1 Clostridia bacterium | reverse complement strand
GAGGTAACGGCAAGCTCGCGGAGGATAACAACAAGCGTTACCCAAACAAGCAGGTCGCCAAGCTCAGCGGAATATTTCTTCAGCAGCGCAAGAAGCGCACCGAGCACGAGGAATTTATCCGCAAGAGGATCAAGGAATTTACCGAAATCGGTAACAAGATTGTATTTGCGCGCGATCTTTCCGTCCAGCATATCGGTAAAGGAAATCAGCGCGAACACCGCCGCGGCAATTATGCGCCACATAGCGGATTCACCGGGCAAAAGCACCGTCAGCATAAAGAAGGGAACAAGTATAACGCGAATGACCGTAAGAATATTCGGTACGTTCCAGTTGGTATTGGGTTTCATAATTTTCTCCAAATGAGTTTATTCTGTGTATAATTCGTCAATCCGCCAATCGCGGGGATTTTCGTAAATATAATTTTTCCGCCTCACGTAATCGTCATAATCGCGGATTATGTGGTCGTAATAGGCACGTTGAAAGATATTTTCGCCTATTTCTTAATTACACATCCGTTTGAATGCCGATACAACACGCGGGATCGTCATATTCGTAGGGGACGGCGTTCCAGCACCGCTTTGCGGTGTGCTCCCGATGGTCGCGCTCACCCCTAAAGGGGTTCGATACCTCGACGTCCCCTACGGTCATCATTACCGTTTAAACAATCTCACCGATCAAATCGTAATCCTCCGCTTCGTTGATGCGGACGGTAACGAACTGGCCGTCGCGGATCTTTTTATCGGAAACGAAGAACACCTTGCCGTCGACGTCGGGGGCATCGGCCTCGCTTCTGCCGACGTAGACCTCGGCGGGGATGTCAAAATTCTCGCACAGAACGCGCATTTTTCTGCCGATAAGCTTACGGTTACGGGATGCGCTTACCTCCAGCTGAATCTGCATAATCGTGTCGTATCTGTCCTGCTTTACCTGCTCGTCGATCTGATCGTCGAATTCTGCCGCCGCGGTATCCTCCTCGGGGGAATAGGTGAATGCGCCGAGGCGATCGAACTTTGTCTTCTTAACGAAATCGCAAAGCTCCTCGAAATCCTCCTCGGTCTCACCGGGGAATCCGACCATAACGGTGGTGCGCAGGGTAACGTTCGGGATAGCCGCACGCAGACGGTTAATAGCGGAGGTAACGATCTCCTTACCGCCGTGTCTGCCCATGGCTTTAAGCATATTGTCGCTGATATGCTGTATCGGAATATCAGCGTATTTTACAACTCGGGGATTATTCTTCATCTCCTCGATAAGCTCGTCTGTAATCTTATCGGGATAGAGGTAAAGCAGTCTTATCCACGGAATTGTGGTTGCAGAGCTTATCTTGCGGATAAGCTCTGCAAGCTTATAGTCACCGTAGAGGTCAAGTCCGTATCTGGACGTATCTTGTGCTATGATGCACAGCTCCTTAACGCCAAGCTTTTCAAGATCCTTGGCTTCTTCAACTATGTCCTCCATCGGGCGGCTGCGCATTTTACCGCGGATAAGGGGAATTGCACAGTAGGTGCAACGGTTGTCGCATCCCTCTGCAACCTTAAGGTATGCCATTGCCCCTGTGGTAAGAACACGGTCTCCGCCAAGCGTAGACTGCTCTTTATCCGCGTGAACGTACATTTTCTCGCCTTTTTCAGCCTTTTTAACGGCTTCTACAATATCATCTATACTGCCAAGACCGACAATGCAGTCAACCTCGGGCAGCTCATCCTTGATCTGCTCGCCATATCGCTCTGCCATACAGCCGCAAACCACGATGCCCTTTAATTTGTGATGCTCCTTCAGCCAGCCGATGTCGATAATCGTCTCAATGGATTCCTCCTTTGCGCTCTGTATGAACGCGCAGGTGTTGATTATCACAACGTCGGCATCCTCTGCCTCGGGGGTTATCTCATATCCTGCCTCAGCAACGCGGGCAAGCATCGTTTCGGTGTCCACAAGGTTCTTGGAGCAACCGAGAGAAACAAATCCAACCTTTGCCATATAAATTCCTTCCGTAAATTACGATAAACTGAATAGATTTAAGCCGGCGCCCGAGATCCTTCACTTCATAGCGCTTTTCACGTCATTCTCGAGCGAAGCGAAGAATCTCGAAAAGCGCTCTTTCGTTCAAGGATGACAACGGGCGCCATGTTTAACTCAAGGGCGCGCATAGCTTGCCTTTGCAGATGCTTCGCTTCGGTGCGTTTTTCGTGTCATTCTCGAGCAAAGCGAAGAATCTCGAAAAACGCACACTTGCTCGAGCATGACGGCAAAGGCAATAGCACCTTTACCGAAAGCGACCGAAGGATCTGCGGCTTATCAATTTTTATCTCACTTCAATAACCGTTTCGGTATAAAAAAGCCTTGATTTTTACAATCTCTTCAGCGGTGAATCCGCTTGATTTTCCGAACTTGCGCTCCACAAGCAGACGGCGGTTTTTGGGGAAGCTGATAAGCGCCTCGCACCTGTCAAGAGCCGCCTCGATATCGTGCCGCAAAAAGCCCTTTGCGAGCAGCTCGGAGACTATCTTGCGCCTGCCGTGCAGCTTTTCGTTTGCAAGGCTAAGCACCTTTTCGTTAAGTATCTCGGCATCGTTGATGTATCCGCGCGCCTTCATTGCGCGGGATGCGTATATTATCGCATCGTCGGAAAAGCCCTTCAGCTTCAGCTTCCGCTTCAGCGAGCCTGCGCTGTTATCAGAGTACGCAAGTATGCTCATCGCCTTTTCGTACGCGTGGTAATATTCCTCGTAGCGGTACAGTTCATCCATTTCAGCTGTGGAGATCTCACACGGCACCTCATACCCCATATCGTTCCATACGGAGGGGGGAAGTGTGATCTCGCGCGATTCAAAGCCGCCGGGGGAGGTCATCAGCACGTGAACGGCGATAAAATGCTTACGCTTTTCCGCCTTTATAAGCTGTACTGTCAAGCTTTACTCCTCGTCAAGCTCAAACTCGCGCAGCTCCTCGTCAAGCTCGTCCTCATCCTCGATCTCGTCAACTACCTCGTTCTCCTCTGCGGCAATTGCGCGGATCTTTGCCTCGATCTCCTCTGCAAGTGCGCGATCGTTCTCAAGGGTCTTTCTTGCGTTGTCCTTACCCTGACCGATGCGCTGATCGCCGTAGTTGATCCATGCGCCGCTCTTTTTAAGCACGCCGAGAGCAACGCCCATCTCGATCATCTCGCTCGCCTTGGAGATACCCTTACCGAAGAGAATGTCAAACTCCGCAACACGGAAGGGGGAAGCAACCTTGTTCTTTACGACCTTGCACTTAACGTGGTTACCGACGATCTCGGTGCCCGCCTTGATGCTGTCGCTCTTTCTGACCTCAATGCGCACGGATGCGTAGAACTTCAGCGCACGTCCGCCCGTGGTGGTCTCGGGGTTGCCGTACATAACGCCAACCTTTTCACGAAGCTGGTTGATGAAGATAACGATGGTGTTGGTCTTTGCGATAGCACCGCTGAGCATACGCATAGCCTTAGACATAAGGCGCGCGTGCATACCAACGCCGGAGTTGGAAAGGCTACCGTCGATCTCCGCACGGGGAACGAGCGCGGCAACAGAGTCGATAACTATAATATCAACGGCACCGGAGTTAACAAGTGCCTCGGCAATCTCAAGCGCCTGCTCACCGTCGTCGGGCTGGGAGACGAGAAGATTGTTGATATCAACGCCGAGGTTACGCGCGTAAATGGGGTCAAGCGCGTGCTCTGCATCTATAAATGCCGCAGTACCGCCGGTCTTCTGCACCTCTGCGATCGCGTGGAGCGCAACGGTGGTCTTACCGGAGGATTCGGGTCCGTATATCTCGGTGATTCGGCCTCTCGGAATACCGCCAACGCCAAGCGCGCGGTCAAGACCGATAGAGCCGGAGGAAACAGTGCTGATGTCAAGCTTGGTGGTCTCACCGAGCTTCATAACCGCACCTGCACCGAAATCCTTGGAAATTTTGGAAAGAACGCTCTCAAGAGCCTGTTTTTTGCCCTCCGCGTCATTTGCAGGCGCGGATGCCGCCTTGGTGGCGGGTTTCTTTGCTGCCATATTTTCTCCTTTTCGGCATTTGCCGAATGTGTTTTTGAATCGTTTGTAGGGGAGGGGTCTCCCCTCCCGTCAAATTTTGTAGATATTCGCATTGGCGATATGTTCGCAAGCGAACGCGATATATTTTGACGTTGCAAAATGCGATATAACCTCGCTTCGCTCGGTTGCGATATGATATAAATTCCCCTTGTGCCCCGCAGGGCATATCGCACGCGTCAGCGTATATCGCGCCCTCAAGGCATATCGCAAATTCCCGCAAGGGAATTTATATCGCTGTAAAACCGCCTTGCGGTTTTACCTATCCGTACGTTCCGCAATTCCGAACTTATCGCCGGAATCGATAATAACGCCAAGTCCGGTAACAACGGAATCAAGCGGCTTTTTTGCACAATAGGTGCGTATGCCCGTTTTTTGCTCGATAAGCGCATCAAGCCCGCGGAGGCACGCACCGCCACCGGTTATAACGATGCCGCTTTCCCTGATATCGGAGCAAAGCTCGGGAGGCGTTCTTTCAAACGCGCCGCGTATACACTCTATTATCTGACCCGCCTGCATACGAAGCGGCTCGCGCAGATCGGAGGGATGCACCTTTATTGCCACGGGGGCGCCGTGCGCGCTTGCATGCACCTCATATGGGGTGTTGTTATCCGTCTGCATAACGGTGCCGATATCCTTTTTTAGAAGCTCTGCCGTTACCTCACCAATTGTAACGCCGTATCTGCGGCGCATAAAGTTTATAATGCATTTGTCAAACGCAGTACCGCCAACGCGTATGGAGTTGGTAAGCACGGCGCCGCCAAACGAAATAACACT
>JAFOAB010000368.1 GCA_017382555.1 Clostridia bacterium | reverse complement strand
TCCACAACCTCGGTTACCTTATCAAGCGTTGCCGAATCAAGGGAGCTGCCCGCATCATCGGATAAATTAAAGTTAAAGGAGCCGCCACCTCCGCCTGCTCCGAAAAACGAAGCAACGAGACCCGCACCTATCGCAAGTCCCCATTTACCCTTCAGGGCGTCTCTGGCGCTTGCGCGAAATTCCTTTGCAGTCTTCATGGAAATTTCCTTTCGCTGTAAGATATTAACTTTGGACTTTATCTCATTCTAACATCTCTTGCCCAAGTTGGCAATACTTTTTTGAATATTCAATTCATTTTCCGCAAAAGCTCGACAAGATCGGCGTTGTTTACGCTTCCGTCCGAATTCACGTCAACCGATGCCTTTCTTTTATCCGCAAGAGCACCCGTACCCGCAAGATGGGAGCAAAGAAGCGCGGCATCCGTGCCGTCCACAGCTCCGCTTCTGTTTATATCGGCGATATATGCCGTCTCGTCCCCCGACATTCCCGAGTATACGGGGATAAGGAATTCAAAGGCCTTTGACTTGGCATTTGCCTCTGCATAAGCCCTTGCAACGGATTTACTCTCCGTATACGCGCCCATCACATTTTGCATATACTGACCCCAAAAATTACGCGAGGAGCGCGGGTCTACGTTAAATTTTTGCAGGTAGAGCGTGTTCTGATAATCGTTTACGTACTTGCTTTTCAGCGTCAGCGCACCGCCGTACAGCCCCTTCCAATCCGTGTTCCACGCGGCGCCGCCCCACTCCGCGGCCTTTTCCGCAGTTCCCTTTTGCGCGGTCTTCATCGCGTTTAGATAAATACTAAAAAGCCCCGTACCGCTTGCACCGATGTTAAAGAAGTTGTAAAGCCCGTTGTAGCCCTTAAGCTCCCATTCGGAATGCCCCGAGGATGGCGTAGCAACAAGCCCCCTATCATCGCTTTGCACCTTGTTTTTGTAGTAATTTGCAAGCACGGTGCCGCAATCGCCGGAGGAAAGCGGAGAACCGCTTACCCCCTGCTCCAGCCTTATTCTTGCCGCAAGAAACGGGGCGGAAATTCCGATTTCCGCGCCGATCTCCGCAAGATAGCGCGCAACGGTCTTGCCGTTTGAAAGAACCTTATTTTCCATAAACGTCCCCGCAAGTATGGACGCGCATATCCTTTCCGCCTCCGATATGCTCATAGCGGAGGAGATATCCTCAAACATAAAGATATGCTCGCTGTCAAGAAAATTGCGCGGGTCAAGAAAATACTCCACGGCCGCATCGTTTGCACTGTACCAGCCGCCGTCGTATATCGGACCCGTACGCTCATCGCGGTAAGCGGCATTACCCGCCGCAGGTGAAACGAGATTTGTTGACGGGTCTGCGGTTTGTTTGTTTAGAACGTAGGAAAACGTATATGCGGAATTCATACCCGTTATGTACAGCGGCTCAAAGCGCCAATTCGGATAAGCCTCGGCAAGCGAAGCGAGCTTGTGTGCGTAAGATGGAGGAAAGCCCTCATCCACAAGCCTGCCGAAGCTGTCCGCCCTTACGCCGACAGCAGACGAAATAAAAATTCCCAAAGAAACAGCCGCCGCAAGACTACCCCTGACGGCGGCGCGAATAATATTATTTGAATTCATAAAAACCTCCGTGTTTCGTGTTTTCATTTTAACACGAAGCACGGAGGCATTCAACGCACAAATTATGGTAATCAGAACAGCAGAGCTATGCGGTACACGATAAACGCGCATATCCACGCAACCGAGCACTGGAAAATAACAACGCCGAGGGCACCGAGGCGCGAGGAAAACTCGCGGCGCAGGGTTGCGATTGCGGCAACGCAGGGCGTGTACAGCAACGTAAACACAAGGAATGCACACGCGCTTGCCGTGGTAAACACGTCTGCGCTGTTCATAAGCACAAGGGGAAGCTCGGAGACCGTAGTACCCATAAGTACTGCAAGGGTACTTACAACAGCCTCCTTTGCGGTAAGACCGGTAATAAGCGCGGTGGAAATACGCCAGTCGGCAAATCCGAGGGGAATAAAAAGCGGTGCAAGGAATCTTCCTATCGCCGCAAGCATACTTCCCTCGCCGTGTGAAACAACGTTCAAGCGTACGTCAAAGGTCTGCAAGAACCAAATAGCGACAGAAGCCACAAGGATAACGGTAAACGCCTTTCTGATGAAATCCCACGCCTTGTCCTTCATAAGCAGAAGCACGCTTTTTGCGGAGGGGAAACGGTAATTTGGAAGCTCCATAACAAAGGGCATTGCCGTACCGCGGAACACGAATGCGCCCGAAAAACGCGCCACAAGCACGCCGATGATTATACCGAGCAGATATAGCGCCATCATAACCAAAGCGCCGTGGTTAGGGAAAAATGCGGCAGTAAACACCGCATAAATGGGAAGCTTCGCAGAGCAGCTCATAAAAGGAACAAGCATCGCGCTGAGCTTTCTGTCCCTTTCTGAGGTCAGAGTTCTCGTTGCCATAATTGCGGGCACGGAGCAGCCGAAGCCGATAAGCATCGGCACAACGCTTCTGCCCGAAAGACCGATCTTGCGAAGCATACGGTCGGTAACAAATGCAACACGCGCCATATAGCCCGTGTCCTCAAGCACGGAGAGGAAGAAGAACAAAACAACGATCAGCGGCAGGAAGGAAAGCACGCTTCCGACACCGGAAAGCACACCGTCCACCACAAGGCTTTTTGCAACGGGGTTAAGGCCGAAATCCGTAAGCGCGGAATCGGTAGCAGCGATAAGTGCATCGATTCCCGATGCAAGCAGGTCGGATATCGGCTGACCGATAAGACCGAAGGTAAGCCAGAAGACGAGAAGCATAACGCCGAAGAATACGGGAAGCGCGGTGTATTTACCCGTAAGCACCCTGTCTATTGCGGCGCTTCTTTTATGCTCCTTCGTTTCCGCGGAATGAATAACTGTGCGGGAGCAAGCGTTTTCGATAAAATCGTAGCGCATATTGGCGATAGCCGCCATACGGTCAAGCCCGCCCTCGGTTTCCATTTCAAGCACTGCATGCTCAATGGTCTCGCGCTCGTTTGCGTTAAGCCCAAGCTTTTCCGCAAGCTCCTCGTCGCCCTCGATCAGCTTCGTTGCGGCAAAGCGGGGCGCCATATGCATCATCTCCGCATGGTCCTCCACAAGGTGGGAGACGGAGTGTATACAGCGGTGTACGGGACCAACGGTGCAGAAGTCCTTCACCTTTGGCATTATCTTTTTGCTTGCCGCCTCTGCGGCGCGCTCGATAAGCTCGTCAATTCCCTCGTTCTTCGCGGCGCTTATCGGCACAACGCAAACACCGAGTGCCTCGGAAAGCTTTTTGATGTTGATCATACCGCCGTTGCCGCGCACCTCATCCATCATATTGAGGGCAATAACGGTGGGCACGCCCATCGTCAGCAGCTGAAGCGAAAGGTAAAGATTACGCTCGATATTTGTAGCATCAACGATATTTATGATACCGTCGGGCTTGTTTTTAAGTATAAAATCGCGGGTTACCGTCTCCTCGTTCGTATAAGCGCGAAGAGAATAAATACCGGGAAGGTCAACCACCGTATCCGCCTTGCGCGAGCGAATAACGCCCACCTTGCTTTCCACCGTAACACCGGGGAAGTTTCCCACGTGCTGATTGGAGCCGGTAAGCTGGTTAAAGAGGGTAGTCTTTCCGCAGTTCTGATTACCTACAAGAGCAAATACCATCACTTACCTCCCTTGCAGTCTTTGTTGTGACAGCAGTCGCCGCAAGATGCACAGCCGGCGGAAAATACCTTGGGTATCTCTGCAGGCTCAACGTCTATCTTTGCGGCATCCTCAAGGCGAATGGTAAGCTCGTATCCGCGTACGCGAAGCTCGATGGGGTCACCCATTGGGGCGCGTCTTACGGCGGTTATCACGGTGCGCGGTATAAGCCCCATATCAAGCAGACGTGCGCGCAATGCGCCTTCGCCGCCTACCTTCGTTATAACAGCGGATTTGCCGATTTCAAGTTTATCAAGAGTCATATAATTCTCCGATTTTACAAATTGCGAGTAAAAAATCATAGTAATTGTAACACGAATTTTTTTACGTGTCAATTCGCTATTGACAAAAAAGCTTCGTAATGATAGAATTTAATGACCGAGTGGCGCGATCGCGTGGCATGTTGCCGAAAGGTATTGCCATGAGGAAAGTCCGGGCTTCACAGGGCGGGATAACGGATAACGTCCGCCGGAGGCGACTCCCGGGAAAGTGCAACAGAGATATACCGCCTGCCTTTGGCAGGTAAGGGTGGAAAGGCGAGGTAAGAGCTCACCGATCCCTATGGTAACACAGGGATCCTGTAAACCCTATCCGAAGCAACACCGTATGCGGAATCGGCTTTGCCGAGTGCCTGCCCGGCATTCTTCCGCGGGTGGCAGAGGTTTTTACTTCGAGGGCTGCGGTAACGTAGCTCACAGACAGATGATCGCGGTTTCGCTTATGCGATCCACAGAACCCGGCTTACAAGCTCGGTCAAAAAACAGCGGCTCACGCCGCTGTTTTTTCATTTTCCACGAACGGTTGATTGAAAAAACTGTATTATTATGTTATGATGTTCATATAAGATAACGGAGGTTAAACATGAAAGTTATAATCACCGATCTGGACAGGACCCTACTGCACACTGACAAAAGTCTGTCCGATCACACCGTTGCCGTTTTCAAAAGATGTCGCGAGAAAGGAATACTTATCATTGCGGCAAGCGCAAGACCGCTTAGGGATATTCAAACGTACAACGAGCAGATCGGCTTTGATGCGATAATCGCTACAAACGGAGCGATAGTTTCTCTTGCCCGGAAAGTAATTGAATTCGGTCTTTCGCGCGAAAGCGGAGAAAAGATCCTTTCCGCCATTCTTCGGTTCCCCGATGTATTCCTTTCCATAGAAACAAGCACGGGACTGTATTCCAACAGAGATATTCCGATTTGGAAGCCCGTAATATACGATAAATTTCCAACAATACCCGACAGCACAGTACTGTACAAAATTTTGGCAAGCAGCAGCCAACACCGGCTTTACAACGAGATCGGTTCTGTCTTGACTGATGACGCATACTGCACAATAGCCAACAACGAGCTTATCCAAATAATGAGCCGCTCGGCTTCCAAATGGAACGGCATCAAGCACGTGCTCTCGCACTTTGGCATAAGTCCGGCCGATGCCGTTTTCTTCGGAGATGATAACGATGACGTTGAACCGTTAAAAAACTGCGGAATGGGGATAGCTGTATCAAACGCAATTCCCTCTGCTCTTGCCGCGGCAGACCGCATCATTGACAGCAACGATGCAGACGGTGTGGCTAAATTCATAGAGGCAGAGATCTTGCAACTTTGAAACTCATAAAAAATCAGGGTTTTCCGCGTACGGAAAACCCTGATTCTGTTATTTTATTACTTGAAGTATCTGTTGAGAAGACCCTCAAGGCCGCGGCCGTGGCGAGCCTCGTCGCGAGCCATTTCATGTACGGTGTCGTGGATAGCGTCAAGGCCGTTCTTCTTTGCGCAAGCGGCAAGGTCGAACTTACCT
>JAFOAB010000367.1 GCA_017382555.1 Clostridia bacterium | reverse complement strand
GATGCTCTCGATGATATACGTAATGATCACCATTTCCGCGGAAAGCGCACGCCGTATCGACGAGGTGCTTTGCGAGGAGCCCGCTATTACCAACCCCGCAAATCCCATTTTCGAGATCAAGGACGGCTCCGTGGAATTTGATGGCGTAAGCTTCAAGTATTCCGCAGAGGCGGAAAAGTATGCGCTCTCTAACGTGCGCGTAAAGATAAATTCGGGCGAGACCGTAGGTATTATCGGCGGTACGGGCTCCGGTAAATCCACGCTTGTTCAGCTTATCTCCCGCCTTTACGATACTACGGAGGGTAGCGTAAGAGTAGGCGGCGTGGACGTAAAGGAGTACGATCTTCAGGCGCTTCGCGACGGTGTTGCCGTTGTGCTTCAGAAGAATCTGCTTTTCTCCGGCACTATCAAGGAAAATCTCCGTTGGGGTAATAAGGATGCAAGCGACGAGGAGCTTGTTGCGGCTTGTAAGCTTTCGCAGGCGCACGATTTCGTTACCGCATTCCCCGATGGCTACGATACGATGATAGAGCAGGGCGGCAGCAACGTTTCGGGCGGTCAGAAGCAGCGCCTCTGCATTGCACGTGCGCTTCTCAAAAAGCCGAAGATACTTATCCTCGACGATTCCACAAGTGCGGTAGACACAAAGACCGATGCGCTCATCCGCCGCGGCTTTGCGGAGTACATACCCACCACCACGAAGATCATCATTGCACAGCGCATCTCTTCCGTAGAGAATGCGGATAAGATAATCGTTATGGATAACGGCGCGGTTACTGCCGTTGGCACACACGCAGAGCTGCTTGAGAGCAGCACCATTTACCGCGAGGTATATGAGCAGCAGACAAGGGGAGGTAAGCAGAATGAAGAAGAATGACAAAATGCCGCCCCGCAAGATAGATTTCAAGAAGCTTGGCAGAGTTATCAAAATGCTTTTCGGCTTCTATCCCGTGCTTGTACCCGTTACCGGTATTTGCATACTGTTTTCCGCAGGCGTTTCCGCTATTCCCGCGCTCTTTACCAAAAAGGTTATCGAGATAATCGAAAGATGGGTTGAAAGCGGTGACTGGGCATCCGCAAAGGTGGAGATAATGCCCGTTATAATCACGCTTATCACGATGTACGTTATAAGCGTAGCATCCACCATTGCATACACGCAGATGATGGCGTTTATCACGCAGGGCTTCCTTTCCAAGATGCGCTGTGCGATGTTTGAAAAGATGCAGAATTTGCCCATCAAGTATTTCGACACCCATCGCCACGGCGATATAATGAGCCATTATACGAACGATATAGACACACTGCGTCAGCTTATCTCGCAGTCCATACCCACCCTTATCAAGGCGGGCGCGGTCGTTCTTGTTGTGTTCTCCATTATGCTTTACTATTCGCTTTGGCTCACCCTGCTTGTTGTCGGTGGTGTTGTGGTTATGATCAAGGTCTCCGGTACCGTTGGCGGCGGCTCGGCAAAGTACTTCGTCCGTCAGCAGAAGGCAATGGGTAAGGCGGAGGGCTTCGTTCAGGAAATTATGACAGGTCAGCGCGTTGTTAAGGTCTTCTGCCATGAGGAGGAAAGCAAGGCTGACTTTGAAAAGCTCAACGAGGGCCTTTTCCAGGACGGTTACCGCGCAAATGCGTATGCAAACACCCTCGGTCCCATCATTATGAACATCGGTAACGTGCTTTACGTGCTTACCGCACTTGTCGGCGGTCTTCTGCTTGTAACGCACGCGCCCAACGTCAGCCTTTCGGGTCAGGCGCTCGGCATCAGCGTTGTTGTGCCCTTCCTTAATATGACCAAGCAGTTTACGGGTAACGTAAACCAGCTTTCCCAGCAGATAAACTCCGTTGTTATGGCGCTTGCGGGCGCGGACCGTATCTTTACACTTATGGACGAGGAGCCCGAGGTGGACGACGGATACGTTACTCTCGTCAACGCAAGGGAAAATGCAAACGGCGAGCTTGAGGAGTGCAAGGAGCGCACAGGCATCTGGGCGTGGAAGCATCCACACGGCGACGGAACTACTACCTACACCCGTCTTGCGGGCGACGTTAGACTTAAGGACGTTGACTTCTCCTATGACGGGGAAAAGCAGGTGCTTACCGACGTTACCGTATATGCAGAGCCCGGTCAGAAGGTTGCATTTGTTGGTGCGACCGGTGCGGGTAAGACCACAATAACCAATCTTATCAACCGCTTCTACGATATTGCGGACGGTAAGGTGCATTATGACGGCATAAACATCAACAAGATAAAGAAGGCGGATCTCCGCCGCTCGCTCGGTATTGTTTTGCAGGATACGAATCTGTTTACCGGTACGGTGCTTGATAACATCCGCTACGGCAGACTTGATGCAACCGACGAGGAGTGCCGCGATGCGGCAAAGCTTGCGGGTGCGGACGATTTCATTACCCGTCTGCCCAAGGGCTATAACACTATGCTTACCTCTAACGGCGCAAACCTCTCGCAGGGTCAGCGTCAGCTTATTGCAATTGCGCGTGCCGCGGTTGCAGACCCGCCCGTTATGATTCTTGACGAGGCGACGTCCTCCATCGATACACGTACCGAGGCGATAGTATCCCGAGGTATGGATAGCCTGATGAAGGGACGCACCGTATTCGTTATCGCACATCGCCTTTCCACCATTATGAACTCGGACGTTATAATGGTGCTTGACCACGGTAAGATAATCGAGCGCGGAAACCACGATAAGCTTATCGCGGAGAAGGGAACGTATTACAGACTTTATACGGGCGCATTTGAGCTTGATTAAATTTTACGGACTTTTTCCCAAGAATTTAAACTTGAGTATTGCTTTGGTTTTTGGTAAAATTAAGGTAATATCTTAAATAACTAAACTAGGAGGAACAATGAAGAAGCTTGCATTGCTTTTTGCTTGCGTAATGCTGTTTTCCGCTTGCGCAAACACTCCCCCGGAAGTGACAGATACCCCCGCAACCGATCCGGTTACAGAAGCGCCTACTGAGGAGGTGACCACTGCTGTGGAATACCCCGTAGTAAAGCCCCTTGAGATCCATAAGATCTCCGAGCTGAATACCACCGAGTATCCGCTCGATTCCGCCGCAGGCGAGGAAAACTCCGCGTCCCTCGTTCTTAACTACCGCGAGTCCTATACTCTTAAGGCCGGTAATCTTGGCGGTGTTAAGGCGTATTACACCCGTATCAAAAAGATTAATGACAGTGCCTACATAATGACCTTCCACAACGGCCAGTACGGCGGAAGCGTATACTGTATGCGCAGCTCCGATCTGATGAGCTGGTCCACGCCCGTTACCGTATTCAAGCAGGGATACGTAACCGTTAACGGCGTGCGCGACAATCTGAAGTATATGACTCCCGATTCCTGCGTGCTGAAGGACGGCAGAATACTTGCCGTTACCTCCTTCCGTGCGGAGAAGGCGTATGAAAAGGAGGTTGGAGAAAATGGACTTGCCATCTCCTTCTCCTCCGATAACGGAAAAACGTGGACCGAGCCTCAGGTAGTTTACAGAGGCACAAACTGGGAGCCCTGCGTGCTTGAGGCGGATAACGGCGAGATTTATATCTATTTCTCCTGCACCGCACCCTCTATCGTAGAGCACGGCTTTGACGATCGCTCCAGCGGTGTGGGACTTATCCGTTCCCTTGACGGCGGTAAGACCTGGATACCCAATGTTACCGAGTCGCCCTATACGCCTCAGTACGTTATGCGCTGCTATGTAACAACGATCAACGGCATCAAGCGCTATAATGACCAGATGCCCGTTGCGCTTCAGCTCAACAACGGCACCATAGCCCTTGCGGTTGAAACAAAAACTCCTTCGGCTTCCGGCAGTAACTCGTTTAAGTTCTCCATTTCCTACAATAATGACGGATATCAGCAATGGCTCGGAATGGACGAAACGGGTCCCTCGAACAGAAAGACCAAGCTCTTCAACCTTGCGGGCCCGTATCTCTCGCAGTTCGATTCGGGCGAGGTGCTGCTTACCTATCACTGGTCGGGCACCTTCCGTTACCGTATCGGAAACTGCACCGCAACTCAGTTCTCGGGCGAGACGACGCTTTGGACCGATACGGGTATGTGGGGTGCCTCCGAAAAAATAACGAGCCACAGCGCAGTGGTTACCGTTTGTACGGAGGAGTTTGAGGCGAAGGTCGGCAGACTTTATCTGAACCACAGACTTAACGCCTACAAGCTTACCCCCACGCTTACCGCAAATACTGCGGAGTGGGACGCAAGCACGGATGCCGCATTCCTCGGCTCCGAGAGCCAGGCACAGGCAGCTGTACGCTTTGCGTATGATGATGATTATATCTACGTTCTCGGCGAAAGACTTGATAACTACATTACTGATAAGGATAAGCTCTTCATTTATTTCCATGACGGAAATACCGGATATTATTCCGTAGGCTTCAGCAATGACGGTATTAAGGTAGAGCGCAAGGAGAACGCTAAGGCATCTGTGCAGACGCTTGATGCAGAGGCGCTCGGTATCAAGTTCTACATCGCAGTTGACGGACAGGTAAACGATCTGCTCGGCGATAACGATAACGGTGTTGTTTACGAGCTTGCCTTCCCTCGCGAGCTTCTTAAGACCGAGGACGGTACGCTTGCATATCACTTCAGACTTGTAAATTCCGATTCTCCTAACGGAAAGACCACCTCCGAGGATAGCCACTCCTCCGCAGGTATGAACAATACCAACGATTGGGGCAAGGTTACACTTAAGTAAAATAAAAGCTCGCGCAGAAATTTCTCTGTTATTCTTAACGGAGGAATTGCAAACACAAATCGGCAGAGAAAACAAGTTCTCTGCCGATTTGTGTTATAATGAATGTAGGATGTCGAAAAGGCTTTTTGCCTTTTCGACTTACTGCATTCATTATAACGGGGTCATATCGTAGGGCGGGGGCTCGCTCCCGCCGTAATGAATGATTTTGTTTTAAGCAACGGCGGCACCAAGGCACCGCCCTACAAGTGGTATGGGCTTTACCCGATGTGCCTTTGTAATACAAAGGCGAAACCGGCGATATAACAGAACGATAAATAAGAATTTGACTAGCAGTTAATGAGTAAAGGGATGACGGAAAAGAAACCGCCATCCCTCAAAATTTGCGTCGCAACAAGCAAAGAAAAACAACCGCCGAGGAATCTCACGAAACCTCAGCGGCGTTTTTGCGTTTATCTGACTACCGAAGAATGACTATAGATATAGAATTCCTCTTGGCTCGGCATCCACTTTTTTTCTTTGGGGGAGAAAGTGGCGTCGAATGCCTCGACCGCAGCGGTGTCCTCACAGCAATCGGCGGCGGTAGATGG
>JAFOAB010000366.1 GCA_017382555.1 Clostridia bacterium | reverse complement strand
GTGCCGCCTTTGATGATATACACGACTGTGTCGTGATGATATACCAAGCCTGCGGCTTGGATAAAAAAATTCGGCAAGTGAAGCTTGCCGAATTTTTTGGTGGGCCAACAGGGACTCGAACCCCGGACCAACCGGTTATGAGCCGGTAGCTCTAACCAACTGAGCTATTGGCCCGCATATTGCGGTTTTTTACCGAATTATTCTATCACAGTTTTTTTGCTTTGTCAATAGGATTTTTTGTCGAAGGAGGATTTTTATCCTCCTTGTTATTGACATGGTAGCAAAAAAATGCTATCCTATTCATAATATATCTGTAACTATCGCGTTTTTTCGGAGGTGCTGTTTATGGATGGCAACGCAGAGGCTTTTGCTCCCGAATATCCCGTAAAAGAGGCTAAGCGAGCCTACGGCATTGCGGGCACGGCTTTGTTCGTTATGATAATCGCGGTGCAGCTTTCCGCTGTGCTTGTTTCCGTTGCGGCAAGGCTGCTTTTCCCTCAGCTGACGGAAACGGGCTGGTTTGCCCTTGCCATGAATTTCGTGTGCATCTACTGCATCGGTGCGCCTCTGTTCCTTTTGATAATATCAAGGGTAAGGGCAGAGGGCTTGCCGCGCGTTTCCATGAGCTTTGGCAAGACGACAGTTGCTTCCATTATCTCCATCGGTATCATCTATCTTTTCAATATAGTTTCCATGGTCATCATTTCCGTCATCGAGAAGCTTGCGGGCATCACCGTTACCTCGAATCTGGATGCGGTGCTCTCCTCCTCGAGCATGTGGATAGCCATCGTCAGCACCGTGGTGGTAGCGCCCGTTTTTGAGGAGCTGCTGTTCAGACGTATGCTGTGCGACCGCCTTGCAAGGTACGGCGAGTGGCAGGCCATCCTTTTCAGCGGACTTGCGTTCTCCCTGTTCCACACAAGCATCCATCAGATGCTGTACGCATTCTTCCTCGGTTGCTTTTTTGCATTCATATACGTTCGCACGGGCAAGCTGCGCTATACCGTGTGCATACACGCGGTGGTAAACTTTATCGGTTCGGTGCCGTCCCTGTTGCTTTTGAAGCTGGGCGCGGACGAAAAGCTCACGTGGTTTGGAGAGCTGTTGGGCGCGGGCGACGCCGAAGCTCTCGTGGACTTTCTTGCCGATAATTGGCTTATCATCGCTCTCTATCTGTTTTATTCCTTTGTTCTGCTCACCGTCGTTCTCGTGGGTATTGCCCTCGGTATCGCCTTCTTTAAGCGGGTCATTCGCGGTGCGGACGGAAGCCTGATGCCCCGCGGCAAGCGTTCGTATATTATGTTCTCGGGTATTTTTACCGTTCTTTATATTTTGGTGTGCATTTTGCTGGCTGTTGCCGCAATGTTTATGTGAGGTGTGAGATGACGGGCAAGGAAAGATTTGTTGAGATATTCAACGATAAAATTAAGCGCGAGGGAGCGGATAAGCTGCTTGAGTACCTGCTCTCCCCCCAATCGGACTTTTTCGTTGCGCCTGCAAGCGCACGCTTCCACGGCTCCTATGCGGGCGGTCTTGTGGACCACAGCCTGAACGTGTACGACTGCCTTGTGGATTATCTCTCCCGTCCCCGCGTCAAGGAGCTTTACGGTCTTCTTCCCTCGGAGGAGAGCGTTGCCATTGCGGCTCTGCTTCACGACCTTTGCAAAATAAATTGCTACAAGCCCGGTACTCGCAACGTTAAGGACGAAAACGGCGTGTGGCACAGCGTGCCCACCTTCGAGTTTTCCGATCCGCTTCCTTATGGACACGGAGAAAAATCCGTATATATCGCCTCGGGTTATATGCGTTTGACTCGCGACGAGGCCTTTGCCATCCGCTATCACATGGGCTTTTCGGGCAACGAGGACCCCCGTACTGTCGGCGACGCATTGGAAAACTATCCACTTGCCTTTGCATTGTCCGTTGCGGATATGGAGGCCTCC
>JAFOAB010000365.1 GCA_017382555.1 Clostridia bacterium | reverse complement strand
GGTGAGAACCGTCGATCATAACGGAGGTAAAGCCGCCGTCGATGCAGGACTTGCAGATCTCGAAATCTGCGCCGTGGTCGAGGTGGAGAGCAAGGTCAACACCGCTGTCCTCAACTGCAGCCTTTGCAAGACCGATGAGGTATGCGTGCTTTGCGTACTTACGTGCGCCTGCGCTTACCTGAAGGATAACGGGGGACTTCTCCTCAGCCGCAGCCTCGGTGATAGCCTGGATGATCTCCATATTGTTTATGTTGAAAGCGCCGACAGCGTAGCCGCCCTTGTACGCCTTCTCAAACATTTCCTTTGTAGAAACAAGTGCCATGTTATTCTCCTTATAATAAAAATAATATATCGAGCATATTCTATCACCGCTTCGTAAATAAATCAATAGAAATGGCGAAAAATAAGGTAAAATGTTATTTTTTTAAGGAGTCAGGTGTAGCTTATCCTTCCGTTTTGCTCCGCTTGTACCGTTATGCCGTCCGCGGATGCGACGGCTGCTCCGTTTTTTATGCTTCTTGCGGGTACGACCACGGGCACCTGCGCGCTTAACCCGAAGCTGACGGAAAGCGCCTCGTCTACCTCCGCCATCATTCGGTCGGAAAGATGCCCCATCTTTTCCTTCAGACGCTGCTTGTCGATCGTACGTATCTGCTCCAAAAGCACAACGGAGTCCTTTGAAAGCCCCGCGTCGCTTGCGTATATATCTATATGGGTAGGTAAGCGTGTTTTTGTCATACGGCTCGTAATAGCCGCCGCGATAACGGTGGGGCTGTATCTGTTGCCGACGTCGTTCTGTACTATAAGCACAGGCCTGAGTCCCCCTTGCTCACTACCGATAACGGGGCTGAGGTCTGCATAAAATATATCTCCTCGTTTTATGGTGTTCATTACATCATCCTTTCATGGAGGTACTATATTTTTCCCGCCATGGGTGACTTTTTAAACCGCAACATTTAAATTTGCGTGAAATATCGAATTGCATAATTCGACATTCCATAATAAGTATATGTAAATGAAAGCGGATTGACAAAGTGCCGATGCTTTGATATAATCCGCTTGAAGAATATTGCATAACGGAGGAATTTATGAAGATACTGTTTTTAGGTAACAGCTATACCTATTTTAACGATATGCCCGCAAAGCTCCTTGCCCTCTGCAATGAAAGCGGTGTGGATGCCGAGGTGTGGTCTGTAACCAAGGGCGGATATTCCTTTGCGCATTATCTTTCCGAGGAAAATGAAAAGGGAATTGAATTCCGCACACGCCTCTCGGAGCGCGCGTACGATTATATCGTGCTTCAGGACCAAAGCGTAAGACCCGCCGAGCATACGGATGCGTTTCTTGAAAGCGCACGCAAGCTTTGTGCAATGGTGCGTGAAAACGGTGCCGTTCCCGTTTTCTATCAAACGTGGGGAAGAAGAGAGGACAGCGAGGTGCTTAAAAGTCACGGTTGGACCCATGCGGAGATGCACGCACTGCTGAAGAGCGCATATACGCAAGCGGCAAAGGAAAACGATGCGCGTATCGTATATGCGGGGGACGCATTCCGCCTTGCATATGCCGACGGAATCGACGTTTACCATACCGATGGAACGCATCCCTCGGATGCCGGCAGTGAGGTTATTGCACGTGCATTTTTTGACACCTTGTGCGCCGATAAAAAATAATTTTAAAAATATTTAAAAAATTTCAAAAAAAGCGGAACCTAATCGGAACCGCATTCGTCTATACGCTCGTTGCTTTTGAAAAAATCACAAAAAACAAAAAACCAGGAGAAATTAAAATGAAGAAGATTCTTGCACTTGCTCTTACCCTTGTTATGATTCTTGCACTCGCTTCTTGCGGTGGCGATAAGGGCGGCAATGAGACCACCACCGAGCCTACCGTTACCACCGAGCCCGTTACCGATGCTCCCGTTGTAGAGGCAGTTGATCCCCTTGATGCTTTCACCAAGATCTGGGCTGCTATGCCTGAGGACTTCAGATTCGCTGCAGCAGGCGGTGACTATGAGAATATGGTTATGGATGGCCCCGGCGCATTCGGTCTTACCGCTGCTGAGGCAGGCGAGAACATTAACGCTATGCTCGGCTTCCCCGCAGACCTCGTTTCCAAGATCGACAGCGCAGCTTCCCTTATGCACATGATGAACGCTAACACCTTCACCGCAGGCGCTTACCACTTCGTTGACGCTGCTGATAAGGATGCTTCCGTTGAGACCATCAAGTCCAACATCCTTGCAAGACAGTGGATGTGCGGCTTCCCGGAGACCCTTATCATCGTTGACCTCGGCGGCAACACCCTTCTTACCGCTTTCGGTAACGGTCAGGTAGTTGATGCGTTCAAGACCACTACTCTCAGCACTTTCGAGGGTGCTACCGTGGTTGTTGAAACTCCCATCGGCTAATAAAAATTACATTAAAGTATATCGGCCGACACACTCGGCCGATATATTTGTAATGAACACTTTTTGAACGGAGAAACGCCGTGCTTTTTTCAAGTATTACATTTCTTTATGTGTTTTTGGCGGCAACGCTTATCCTTTACGCGATAGCGCCGAAAATATATCTTAAAAACATCGTCCTTCTTGCATTCAGCCTTGTTTTTTATTCATGGGGCGAGCCGAAGCTTGTTGTGCTTATGGTCGTTTCCGTAGCTTGCGGATACGTCTTCGGCCTTCTTATGGAAAAATATAGGGAGAACGCTAAGCTTCTCCGTGCCTTTATGATAATTTCCGTTATCATAAGCGCATCCTTCCTTGTGTATTTTAAGTACACGAACTTCTTTATTGATAATATAAACCTTATTCCCGGCGTGGACATCCCCTTTAAGGAGATCGCTCTCCCCGTTGGTATAAGCTTCTATACCTTCCAGATAATCAGCTACACGGTGGACGTGTACCGCGGCACCCCCGCACAGCGCAATCCGCTTGATCTTGCGTGCTATATTGCGATGTTCCCGCAGCTTATTGCGGGTCCCATCGTTAGATACGTGGACGTTGCGGCGCAGCTGAAAAGCAGAAAGCACACCTTTGAAAAGATTGCGTACGGCATACGCAGATTTGCCGTCGGCTTTGCAAAAAAAGTGCTTGTTGCCGATTCGTTTGGTGAGCTTGTTGCGATGTATCAGCAGTCGAGCGACAAATCCGTGCTTTTTGTCTGGATGTACGCATTTGCATTTATGCTTCAGCTGTATTTCGACTTCTCGGGTTACAGCGATATGGCGATAGGACTTGGCAAGATATTCGGCTTTGACTTTGTGGAGAACTTCAATTATCCCTATATCAGCCGCAGCATCAGCGAGTTCTGGAGACGTTGGCATATGTCCCTCGGCTCTTGGTTCCGCGATTATTTGTATATCCCCCTTGGCGGTAACCGTGTAAGCGCAGGTCGTCACATCTTCAATATGCTTGTTGTTTGGATGTTCACTGGCTTTTGGCACGGTGCGGCGTGGACCTTCGTAATTTGGGGGCTTTATTTTGCCGTGATGCTCACGCTTGAAAAGTTCTTCATTGCGAAGTGGCTAAAGAAGAGCAAGCTCCTCGGCCACGTTTACACGCTCTTCTTCATTCTTATCAGCTTTGTGCTTTTCAACGGTGCTGATATGAAGGGTGCGATTGCCGATATCGGCAGTCTCTTCGGTGCGGGCGGACTTCCGCTTGTATCCAAGGAGGCGGTTTACTATCTGCGTAATTACGCTGTTCTCTTTATTGGCGGTATCATCGGTGCCACTCCCATTGTGGCAAGCACTGCGAGAAGGCTTTTCGCTACTGATGGCGAGAACGCCGAAGGCAAGGGCAGTGTGCAGATTGCAATTTCCGCAGTAGTTGAGACACTGTTTATCGCTGCAATGCTCATTCTTGTAACCGCTTGGCTTGTGGACGGCTCGTTCAGCTCGTTCCTTTATTTCAGATTCTAAGGAGGTATAAAAATGTCTGTTAAGCTTAAAAACCGTATAATAGTCATCACCTCCGCTATTCTCGCATTTACACTCTCTTTGCTTTTTGTGATCCTTCCGAAAAGCGGATATTCGGACAGCGAGCGCAGACCGCTCGAAAAGTTCCCCGAAATCAGCTTTGAATCCATCGTCAGCGGTAAGTTTATGGATAAGTTCGATACGTACAGCGTGGAGAATTTTCCGTTCCGCGACGGATTCCGCGGTATAAAGGCGCTTGCCTCCAAGTATCTTTTTATGCAGCTTGAAAACAACGATCTGTACGTTGATAAGGACGGCTACGTTGTTAAGATACAGCTCCCGAACGAGGGAAGCGTTGATAACGCAGTAAAGAAGCTTAACGTTCTTTACACTAAGTATCTTAAGGATTCAAATGCAAATGTTTATCTCTCTATCGTGCCGGATAAGAACTATTTTGCCGACGATTTCCGTCTGAAGCCCGATTACGAGGCAATGGTAAATACCGTTAAGGACGGAATGAGCTACGCAGAGTACGTGGATATTTTCCCCGTGCTTGAGATAGACGATTATTATAAGACCGATACGCATTGGAAGCAGGAGGCGCTCGTTCCCGTGGCTGAAAAGCTTGCAAGCGCGATGGGCGTACAGCTTTCCGGTGATTTTACCGAGCATATCGCAAGCGAGAGCTTCAACGGTGTGTACGTCGGTCAGGCGGCGCTTCCCCTGAAGCCCGATACGATAAAGTATCTCACAAACGATGCTATCGACCGCGCTGTGGTAACGCTTTACGATAACGTTACTACGGGCGAGGAGATGCCTATGTATCTCGAGGAAAGAGTTGACGGCAAGGATGGGTATGAGTTCTTCCTCGGCGGCGGTAATTACGGTCTTCTCAAAATCACCGACCCCGATGCCGAGACCGACCGCAAGCTTGTTATCTTCCGCGATTCCTACGGAAGCGCGATAGCACCCCTTCTTACCGGTGCATATTCCGAGATTACCGTTATAGATACCCGTAGGGTAAACCCCATGGTGCTCGGTATGTTCGTGGATTTTGAGAATGCCGACGTGCTCTTCCTTTACAGCACTCTCGTTCTTTGCGACAGCTCCGAAATTAAATAATAAAGATCCCAGCGGCGCACCGATTGCACCGTTGGGATTTTTCTATTATCGGTAGCCCCATGTAATTGACAAAGAAGAGGTTTTGTGCCATAATTGTTTCAATGGTATCAATCAAAGCGCGGGAGGCATATATGGAGCTTTTGAATACTGAATTTAAACGCAAATTTTCTGTTTCAACGTACAAAAATATGAAGCTGAGTCTTGCGGAAATGTCGTTTTTCAAGGACTTTGTAAACGACACGCGTGGCGATCTTTACCCCGTGCTTGATAAGACCGACGATTGCGCGGAGGCGGTGGAAAATAACCGCTACAAGCTTACGTGTGGCAAGGTCACAAGGCTTTTTTGCGAGTTTTTTCCGTACGCTACCTACGAGCTGACGGCAAGCATATCCGATGGCGAGGCAGGCTTTTTGTTTGCTTTTCCCACCTTTGATGCCGTTATTACCGCGTGTGAAGGTTCCGTGCAATATTCGTGCGGCGATAACAGCACGGAGTGTAAGTTACCCGAATGCGATGATGGTATCGTTACTCTCATCGTAAGCTGTCGCCCGGGTGCCTTTGACGTGTATTTTAAAAATAACGGTGCGGCACGTTATCTTTGTACCTTTGCCGAGGATAAGCTGAAGGATTCGAGCAGGGAAGCATTTTTTGCCGAGTCTAAGGTTGCTCTTACCGCAAGCGGTAGCGTTGTAGTGGAAAGCGTTCTCGCATATATGGATAACGGAATATCCATTGCCGATATCCGCCCCGTGCGTTACGAAAACGGTGATATAATCACGGAGCAAGGCAAGGTCTATCTTACCGCAAGCATTCGTATGCAGGCAGGTGCGTATCAGGGCGTATTTTCGTGGGTTCCCGGTACGTGCGAGCTGGAGCTTACGGGTGCGGTGTTCTACGATGCGGGGGACGGCAAATGGTGCTCGGACGTTGCGTCATCCCTGCTTTATCACAGAGGTGAGAAAATGTGGTATCTTTGGGTATGCTCGTTTTCTCACGGGCATATTTTGGGGCATTCCGTGTTTGAGGGCGACGTCCGCTTCGGCGTAAACGTTGTGGATATCAAGCTGATGGAAAAAGCGCCGGAGGGGGCGGATATTTCGGAATTTCTCGCCTTTACGGGCGATGAGGACCCCGACCTTTTCTATGATGAGGCAGAAAACAGATGGCTGATGGCGATCTGCCGTATAGACCCCGAAACCAAGGGCTACAGATACGTATTTTTTGAATCCGAGAAGCCGTTTGGTGGTTATAAATTCATCGGTGCCGGTAAAAAAGGCGCGGAAACGGGCGGCTCGTTCGTGCGCGTGAACGGCGAGATATTCTTTATCTGCGGCAACGATTTCCACGCGGTATCCGATTATCGCATATATCACAAGAACGGTATGACGAACGCAAAATTCGATTATCCCGACGGTGGATTCCGCGGTTGGGGAACGCTGATGCCGATAAAAATGGGTAGCCGTACGCGATATTTTTGGCTGACGTTCGATCGCCACAAGGGAAGCGATTACAACTGGAGCTACGGCAATCTTTATTGCTTTGAGGCATTTTGATTGCAGAGAATATTACTTAACGGAGGACTGAGATATGAAGCGTTTGAGTGTAAGTATTCTGTGTTTGATTTTGGCGTTTTTATCGTGCGGCTGTTCATTGTGGTATTCGTATGTTAACAACGCGATAGGTCCTTTTGACATTGGATATGCTGAAAATGTAAGAAAAGCCTTTTTTGCACGCTACACTTGGGATGGAAGCGAAGCTGGAATGAACATTGTGCTTCCCGAAAGCTACGAAGGAGTAAAGGTAACCGGTTTGGGCGGATATACGGGTCGTGGTGTTCCGAGCCCCTTTGTAATTGAGTTTTCGGATGAACTTAAGGAAAAGTACCGCTCGGATGCAAAAATGTGGGCAAGGGCAAATTGCACAGTTAGCATAAGCGCCGAGCAAAGTACGGTCCGTTATTTGGATTTCAATCTGCATATAAGTAAAAATATCGAAGTGCTTGAGTACCTACTCGCCGGCGGGATCATAGTTGCAAAATATGAGGTTGATGGCGAAATAATGTATGACATATACGTTATTACGTGTTACGTTACCTGTGATGAAAATAACCGTACGTTTTATGCAAAAGACGGAAAGCTTTATTACAGATCCGGAGATAAACTGGTGGAAGATATAGTTTATAGGGATTTCGATTTGGAAGAGCACAACAAGCAATATGCCGATAACGATTCGAAAGTATGGTTTAGCGTTTTTTGATACAAAAGAGCTCTATTGACACATCAGGTGCGGTATGATAGAATTCGCTTAAGCCTTAAAGATGATAATAATACAACAAGGAGAAAACATTATGCCTTATCCGTATTCTTTGGATGATGAGATCAAGCAGATAAAGCTTACACCCTTGCAGACGGACAGGAGTATATGGAAATATATCCTATATAACGTTCTTACGCTCGGTATCTACAGCCTTTTCTTTTTCATTCCTTTCTCGTATGATATTGATAAGGCGGCGCCGAAAGCCGACAGAACGAGAACGATGAGCTTCGCTTTTGCGTGGATACTTTCGCTCTTTACGTTCAATTTGGTCGTTACCATCTGGCATTATCAGATCGCCGTGCGTCTTGAGGAGGCGCTTGACGAGCTTGATATAGAGTGCGATTTCGGTGTCAGAGATTTTTGGCTTTGGCAGATTGCCGGCTCGTTTTTCGTCATCGGCCCGTTTGTCTACACTTTTAAGCTTTGCAAGGCTATGAATCTCATTTGCGCGGATTATAACAAGAAAAACGGTATATGAATTAACGAAAGGTGGAAAAACATATGCTTTTAATTAAAAACGGATACGTAAAAACAATGGCGGGCGCGGATGTTGAGAACGGATGCGTCCTTATCGGTGACGATGGTAAAATTGCCTCCGTAGGTGCGGATATTACCTGCGACGGTGCGGAAATTATCGATGCGGGTGGAAGGCTCGTTACTCCCGGATGCGTGGATGCGCATTGCCATATCGGTGTGCATAACTCTGCGGTTCGTTGGGAGGGAATGGACGTAAACGAGCGCTCCGATCCGCTGACCCCTCAGATGCGCGCAATCGACGGAATCAACCCGATCGACGAAACCTTCGAGCTTGCAATTAAGCACGGCGTTACCGCCGCCTGCACAGGACCCGGTAGTGCAAATGTTATCGGCGGCAGCTTCGCGGCTATAAAGCTTGTCGGCAAGCGCGTTGACAATATGATAATCAAGGACCCCGTTGCGATGAAGTGCGCATTTGGTGAAAACCCCAAGGGCGCGTACGGTCAGGCTGGCGCAAAGGCTCCCGTAACCCGTATGGCAGTTGCGGCAATGCTCCGCAATATGCTTTTTAAGGCGAAGAAGTATTCGGAGGATAAGGATGCGGGCAAGGAGCCTGCATTCGATATGAAGCTTGAGGCGATGATTCCCGTTATCAAGAAGGAGATACCGCTGAAGGCACACGCACACCGCGCGGACGATATCTTCACCGCTATCAGAATAGCAAAGGAATTTGACGTCGATCTTACCCTTGACCATTGCACGGATGGCGAGCTTATCGCGGACGAGCTTGCAAAGGAGGGCTATCCCGCATTCGTAGGACCTTCCTTTGGAGGTAAATCCAAGGTCGAGCTTTTACATAAGAGCTTCACCACCCCCGGTGCGCTTTATAGAGCGGGTGTTCCCGTAAGCATCATTACCGATGCTCCCGTAACTCCCCTTGAGTATCTTACTATGTGTGCGGGTCTTGCCGTTAGCGCGGGTATGCCGTACGAGGAAGCGTGGAAGGCGATCACGATCAATCCCGCTAACCAGACGGGTATCGGCGACAGAGTCGGAAGCCTCGAGACGGGCAAGGACGGCGACGTCGTTATCTGGAACGATGACCCGCTTAAGGTTATCGGCACCGCCGCTTATATCACCGTAGTGGACGGAAAAATAGCTTACAGAGAATAAAACAGTTGGATGTGATATCCCGATATAAGTATTTGACAGCTATTGCGCGCGAAAAGGAGACGATATGGATTTTAAACTTAATATAAACTTAACAGACAAGGATTATCAGGATTTGAACGTATTTTTGCTTCTGAGATCCAAAACAGGCGCTGACGGCATCAAGACGGTCAGAAAAATGCTGTTTATATTTCCGTTTCTAATATCTGTGATGGTTTTTGCCGTTCAATGTATTCTTCGGGAGGGGCTTTTCGTAGATACCTTGATAGATTTGATTCCTATGTGGGTGATATTTCTCGTATTGCAGTTGTTGGTAAAACCGTTGCACGTTAATTCGATAAAGAAT